>NC_011989.1:3625000-3726375 GCF_000016285.1 Allorhizobium ampelinum S4
TGCGATTCTGACGATTGTCCACTCATGTTACGCGCTTTCCTGAAAGAGGCGATCCTCCTCATCCGGACCGCCCATGGAGAGATCGAGGGCAAAGCCCTTGGCTCTCGCCTGCTGGGCAGCAACCGTCTGAGACGACGTCGGTGTACGGGGTTTTGCCGGTGCAGCCGTCCGGGCTGGCGCTGCGCGAGCAGCAACAGTCCGGGTCTGTGGTGCAGGCTTCTTCTGATGCGCACCATCGACCTTGAAGAAGGCGATGGAGGTTTGCAGTTCCTCGGCCTGAGCAGCCAGTTCTTCAGAGGTTGCCGACATTTCTTCCGAGGCACCCGCATTCTGCTGCGTCACCTTGTCGAGCTGCTGGATCGCTTCGTTGATCTGGCTGGCGCCGATATCCTGCTCACGGCAAGCCGCCGAGATCTCGGAAATCAATTCCGCCGTCTTTCTGATGTCAGGAACAAGCCGCGTCAGCATTTCACCGGCTTCCGTTGCCACCTGTACCGTCTGGCCCGATAGCGTGCTGATTTCAGCCGCTGCCGCCTGGCTGCGTTCGGCAAGCTTGCGCACTTCAGAAGCAACCACTGCAAAGCCCTTGCCATGCTCACCCGCACGGGCCGCTTCAACCGCCGCATTCAAGGCCAGAAGGTCGGTCTGACGAGCGATTTCCTGGACGATCGAGATCTTCTCGGCAATCGTGCGCATCGCACCGACAGCCCGGTTCACAGCTTCGCCAGAGGCTTCCGCATCCTTGGAGGACTGGCGGGCAATCTTTTCCGTCTGGGCGGCATTGTCGGCATTCTGCTTGATATTGGCCGCCATCTCTTCCATCGAGGCGGAGGCTTCTTCGGCAGACGATGCCTGTTCCGTCGCGCCCTGGCTGACCTGCTCGGAGGCAGACGACAGCTGCTGGCTACCCGAAGACACATTGTCGGATGCCGACAAGGCATCAGCGACCACGCCGCGAAGGCGCTCAACCATCAACTGAAGAGACTGGCCAAGCGTGTCCTTATCGGACAGGGATTTCGGCGCCACCGTCAAATTGCCATCGGCAATCTGATTGGCGACAGCTGCCGTTTCCCTGAGATTGCCGGTCATGATCTTGACGCTATCGACGACATCGCGGATTTCATCATTGGTCCTGATCTCGATATCCTGACCGAGATCGCCGATAGCAACGGCATCTGCAACGGCCTTGATCTTTTTCAGGCCGGAATTGATGCCCATGGCAATCCACGCAGCAATAGCAATCGACAGAACCAGCAAGGTAACCAAGCCGGCAATCAGACTATTGCGGGAGAAGTCATATTGCTCGTTGGTGGCTTCATCGGTCTGCTTGAGATCCGCGGAAATCTGTCCGTTTAGGGCACCCAGACTTTGCAACAGGCTTGCTGTCAGCTTGGCACCATCGCCCATGGAAATTTCACCCGCCTGCTTGTTGCTGGCATCCGTATTCTCGATGGCAAGCTTGAGGATGGAATCCTGCATGGTGATCCAACCGGGCAAGTGGGTCCGGAATTGCGCGACTTTTTCCTTGATCAACGGATTGGTGTCCGCATCCAGTTTCACCAGGAGATCATTGATAAGCGCACGGCGCTCTTTCACGCCGCCGACATATTCATCAATCTTGTTTGGGTCCACATTGATGATGGCGTTTTTCTCATCGCGGATCGAAGACAAGACAGCATCCGACAAATCGCTTGAATTACGCAAATTCGCTGCGGGACCAGCGATGATGTCACTGATCGCACTATTGAGTGACGAAAGGTTGATGATCGCCATCGTTGCCATGGCGCCTGACATCAGGATGATAAGGCCAAAGGCAAGGGCCAGTTTTAGTTTGATCGTGAATCGCATGGTAGTCCCCCAGATATTTCCGCGTATTTAAGCGTGGTAGGACAGCCAATTTCTCGCCTGTCCCGGTCTTTGTTGTAGGCCGATTTCACGCGTGCTGGCGGAAATCGTGATCTTCGTCATCCGGTCCGCCCATGGAGAGGTCGAGGGCAAAACCCTTGGCTCTCGCCTGCTGAGCGGAAACGGTCTGTGCTGCCGAAGGCCTGCGCACAACAGCCGCCGCTGTCGTGATTTTGGCCGGTCTTGCAGGCTGCGACGTATAGTTTTGGGCCGCCTTCTTCTGCGCCTTCAGTCCATCCACCTTGAAGAAGGCGATGGAAGCCTGGAGCTCCTCGGCCTGAGCGGCGAGTTCTTCAGAGGTTGCAGACATTTCTTCCGAGGCACCCGCATTCTGCTGCGTCACCTTGTCGAGCTGCTGGATCGCCTCGTTGATCTGGCTCGCACCGATATCCTGCTCACGGCACGCTGCCGAGATCTCGGAAATCAGGTCCGCCGTCTTTCTGATGTCAGGAACCAACCGGCCGAGCATTTCACCGGCTTCCGTTGCCACCTGTACCGTCTGGCCCGACAGCGTGCTGATTTCAGCTGCTGCTGCCTGGCTGCGCTCGGCAAGCTTGCGCACTTCAGAGGCAACCACCGCAAAGCCCTTGCCATGCTCACCCGCACGGGCGGCTTCAACCGCCGCATTCAAGGCCAGAAGATCGGTCTGGCGAGCGATTTCCTGGACGATCGAGATCTTCTCGGCAATCGTGCGCATCGCACCGACAGCACGGTTGACCGCTTCGCCAGAGGCTTCCGCATCCTTGGAGGACTGGCGGGCGATCTTTTCGGTCTGGGCGGCATTGTCGGCATTCTGCTTGATATTGGCTGCCATCTCTTCCATCGAGGCGGAAGCTTCTTCGGCAGACGACGCCTGTTCCGTCGCGCCCTGCGACAGCTGTTCAGAGCTTGAGGACAGTTCCTGGCTGCCGGAAGAAACGTTGTCAGACGCCGACAAGGCATCGGCAACAACACCCCGAAGACGCTCCACCATGCTCTGCAAGGCAAGGCCCAGCGTGTCGACATTGGAGCGCGGCGTCGTCGTCACCGTCAAATCACCATTGGCAATCTTATCGGCAGTAGCTGCCGTTTCACGCAGATTGACGGTCATGGATCGCATAGCGATGCCCAACGAATCCTTGCTCGAGAGGGGCGTGATATCCTGAGACAAATCACCTTCGGAGATGCGGTTTGCCAAAGCGGCAGTTGCTCGCAGATTTTCCGTCATCCCGTTAATCGTCGTGACAAGATCCTTGATCTCGTCATTGGTTTTCACTTCAACGGTCTGGTCCAGATCGCCGATGGAAACGGCATTGGCAACAGTTTCGATCTTGCGAAGCCCGGCGCTGATGCCAAAAGCAATCCACAAGGCAGCCGCAATTGCGAGAAGCGTAGCAATCCCCGCGACAACGAGAACCATGGTCCTCGTCTCGGCATAGAGAGTATCTGTATCCTCATCCGCTTTGGCCATGCCCTGCTTCTGAATTTCGACCAGTTTTGTAATGGCTTCAGCCATATTGGTCGCCAAAGCTCGCAGGTCGCCATTCGAAAGCGCTATGGCATCATTCACTTTGCCGGCCGCCTGGATATCTGGAAGACGAGCCGCAGATTCTCTGAAATCCAGAGCATTCTTGATCACGGACTCCCAGTAGGGTTTGCCCTGCTGACTTGCAATCGCAAGACCTGCCTGTCCCAAGCCGATCATATCTTTGATGTTGGTGTCGGATGCCAGATAATATGCCTTGGCTTCCGCATCATCCTTGGAAAGCAGGGCATTTTTCTGGGCGCGAATGGCTTCTGACATTTTGCTGGAAGCCGACAATGCGTATTCGAGCCGTTTAGCCGGTCCGGCGATAATATCAGACGCAGCCTGGTTGATCGTCCCGATGCTGGAGATGCCATACAATGCGACCGCAATCAGCATGGCGATCATAAGCCCGAAAGCCAATGCAAGTTTGAGTTTTATTGTGAAGCGCATGTGCGTCATCCCTAAATTAATTTGAGAAGCAAGCCCGGGCCGAACAACATCATTCGTTCAAAGCGGGTAAGATCCGGCTCGGCGCACATACATGCCTGTCGGGTGCCATCGGGCCGCTAATCGGCCCGATGCGAAATCGAATAGGAGCCTAGGTCATGCCGACTGACGAAAATCCAGATCCTCCTCATCCGGACCGCCCATGGAGAGATCGAGGGCAAAGCCCTTGGCTCTCGCCTGCTGGGCAGCAACCGTCTGAGACGACGTCGGTGTACGGGGTTTTGCCGGTGCAGCCGTCCGGGCTGGCGCAGCACGAGCAGCAACAGTCCGGGTCTGTGGTGCAGGCTTCTTCTGATGCGCACCATCGACCTTGAAGAAGGCGATGGAGGTTTGCAGTTCCTCGGCCTGAGCAGCCAGTTCTTCAGAGGTTGCAGACATTTCTTCCGAAGCGCCCGCATTCTGCTGCGTCACCTTGTCGAGCTGCTGGATCGCCTCGTTGATCTGGCTGGCACCGATATCTTGCTCACGGCAAGCCGCCGAGATCTCGGAAATCAATTCCGCCGTCTTGCGGATGTCAGGAACCAACCGGGTCAGCATTTCTCCGGCTTCCGTTGCCACCTGTACCGTCTGGCCCGATAGCGTGCTGATTTCAGCCGCTGCTGCCTGGCTGCGTTCGGCAAGCTTGCGCACTTCAGAGGCAACTACTGCAAAGCCCTTGCCATGCTCACCCGCACGGGCGGCTTCAACCGCCGCATTCAAGGCCAGAAGATCGGTCTGACGAGCGATTTCCTGGACGATCGAGATCTTCTCGGCAATCGTGCGCATCGCACCAACCGCACGGTTGACCGCTTCGCCAGAGGTTTCTGCATCCTTGGAGGACTGGCGGGCGATCTTTTCAGTCTGGGCCGCATTGTCAGCATTCTGCTTGATATTGGCCGCCATCTCTTCCATCGAGGCAGAAGCTTCTTCGGCAGATGACGCCTGTTCCGTTGCGCCCTGGCTGACCTGCTCGGAGGCAGACGATAGCTGCTGGCTACCCGAAGACACATTGTCGGATGCTGACAGCGCATCGCCAACCACGCCGCGAAGACGCTCGATCATCGTGTTGACATATTGCAGCATGTCACCGATTTCATCGCGTGAGCGGATTTGGGCAAACTCCGTCAGGTCGCCATCGGCAACCTTGCGCACAGCCACAACCGCACGATTGATACCGCCGGTGACGCTGATGACAATCCAGACCGCTGCCATAACGGCAATAACGGAGGCGGCAATCGACAGGGACAAAAGCATCAACCGGGTGCTGGCATATTCGGCATCGCCGGCAGCGTCAGCATCGCGCAGGCGGGACTGTTCCAGGCTGACGACTTGCGACAGGAGATCGTCGATTTCATTGACAGCCTTGCGGTTTTCACCCGTCGAGACTCTCAGTGCGCCCGCAGTATCGCCAGCGATTGTCAAAGCCTTGATCTGGTCGTCGGTCTTTCGGAAGTCGGCTTCCACGACGGCAAGCTTGTTCCAGAATACCTTGCCTTCTTCCGTCGCCTTGGCCATCACGGCTGCAAAAGCCTGGTCGAATTCGGCACGCGACGCATTGGCCTTGACGATACTGGATTTTATTTCGTCCTCGGATTGCGCCAGCTGAACATTCTTTTGCTGACGCAATTGCTGAAGTTGCTCCATCTGGAGCTGTTGAGCCAAGCGCAACCGTTCCACAGGACCTTCAAGCGTATTGCCCATGGCATCGTTCATCGAGCCCAGACTTTGAATTCCGAGAACCGAACTGGCAATCAGCAACGCGACGACGATGCCGAAAGCCAACCCCAGCTTCATTTTGATTGTAAACCGCATAACAGACCTCAATTTGTTGCCAGACCAGCCGCTGAAGCGGCGATCCGGTCACTGGTGCTGGAGAAAATTGCCTGGAGATTGGGGAGAATGATGAACTCTCCATCCCGTTTGACCAGGCATTCAATGAAGTCGGGACGCCAACGCATGCCGACGCTGGGGGGCGGTTCGCTGGCGGAGTGCGCCAATGTCGTGACTTCGAACACCCGGTCCGTGCGAATGCCGGTCAGGGTGGTTTCGCCATCGAGATCAAGCTCAATGACGATGATACGGCTGTCGATGGTCGGCTCCGTCGCTTCCATGCCGAAGGCCAGCCGGATATCGGCCAGCGGAATGACCTTGCCGCGGAAGTTGATGACGCTGGAGACGAAAGGCTTTGCGCCGGGCACTTTGGTTTCCGGCAGGAGATCGATAATCTCCTGCACGGTGATGGCCTCAATCGCAAACGTCTCACCGTTCAGATTGAACGTCAGCACGGCGACTTCGTCGCGGTCCGCCCAGAAATGCTGGAAATCATGTTTGCCGGGTACGATGCTCATCCTGCTACACGCAATTGCGCCTCCTGCTGTTGGCCTGCGTTGACCAGATGCGTCACATCCAGGATCAGCGCGACACTGCCGTCACCCAGAATGGTCGCACCCGAGAAAGTCACGACGTCGTGGTGAAGCTTGGACATGGATTTGATGACGGTCTGGTGATCGCCAATGATCTGGTCGACCACCAGGCCGACGCGCTCATCGCCGGTCGAGATCACCACGACCTTCTGGAACGGATCAGGCTGCGTTCCCGTGCGGAACAGATCCCTGAGCCGTAGGAAAGGAACCAGACTGTCGCGCAGCGAAATGAAACTGCGGCCCCTGGAGCGCAGATCGTCCTCGATCGACAGTTCCAGGCATTCCTCGACCGCCGACAGCGGAATGACGTAGCAGCCAGTACCGACGCGCACCAAAAGACCGTCAATGATCGCCAGCGTCAGCGGAATGCGCAGGGAGACTTCCGAGCCCTTGCCGTTTTCACTGCGGATGTCGATCACCCCGCGCAGGGCCTCGACGGTTTTCTTCACCACATCCATGCCGACGCCACGTCCGGAAAGATTGGTGATCGTCTGGGCGGTGGAAAAGCCCGGCTGGAAGATCAGCTGCAACAATTCCTGGTCCATCAGCTGCTGGCCCGGCTGGATCAGCCCCGAGGATTCCGCCTTGGCCCGGACCCGGTCACGGTTGATGCCACGGCCATCGTCCTTGATGGTGATGATCACTTCGCCGCCGGATTGATGGGCCGACAGCACCACCTTGCCCGCCTTGTTCTTACCAGCCGCCAATCGTTCTTCCGGCGGCTCGAGCCCGTGGTCGATGGAATTGCGCACCAGATGCACCAGTGGATCGGCCAGCCGCTCGATAACGGTCTTGTCCACTTCCGTGGTTTCGCCTTCCGTCTCCAGTTCGATGACCTTGCCGGTCTCGCGAGCAAGATCGTGGACAAGGCGACGGAAGCGGGTGAACAGGCTGCCAACCGGCACCATGCGCAACACCATCATCGTATCGCGCAACTCCCCGGAGAGCCGCTCAACGTCTTCCGAAACGGACCGCAGCATGATGTCGGCGCTGGTATTGGCCAGCTGCGACAGGCGGGACTGGGCAATCACCAGCTCACCGACCCTGTCCATCAATTCGTCAAGCCGCTCAGCCGGAACGCGGACATTTTCGGCGGCGCGGCCATGCTTGGCGTCATTGGAACCAGTCTGAGCAGCGGCAGGTGGAGCGGCCTGAGCCTGGCTTGGCGGCTGCTTGTTGTCAGATGCCACCGGCACGGCAACAGCCTGTTCGGCTGGATCATCGGCGGCAATGGTCTCGGAAGAGACAGCGGTCGCTTCCTCAGTCAGTTCGAGATCCATGTCATCCATGACGAAGATGAAGACATCCTCGATATCCGACTTCGGCTTTTCGGTAACAAGCTCCACGCTCCAGCCGATATAAAGATCGGCAGGTGAAATCTCCTCAAGACCCGGGATAGCGCTCAAATCCGCTTTAACGGTGCATTTTCCAAGGTCGCGAAGCTCATTCAGAAGGCCGAGTGGATTGGTGCCATTGACCATGGAATTGGCTGGCAGCCGGAATTTCATCCGCCATGTCGTCGTTGCCGACCGGGCTGCCGGCTGCGGCTTGGCGGCTCCGCCATTGCCGGGCTTTGCAGCCGGCAACGCATGCGCATTGCCACCATGGTCGCCGACCGCGTCCTGCAACTTGGCCAGCAGCCGCTCTCCAGCGGCTTCATGATCGCCATTGGGTGTGGCAACCAAAGCCTTCATATGGTCCTGGGCGTCGAGAACGGCTGCAACAAGCTCGGCGGTTGCCGGTACTTCACCCTTGCGGACGCGGTCGAAAGCGGTTTCGCAATGGTGGGTGAAAGCGGCCAGAGCCTCGAAGCCAAACATGGCTCCGGATCCCTTCAGGGTATGAAGACCGCGGAACACCGAATCGATCTGATCTTGATTGGACAGGTCATGCAAGAGGTCGAGCAGGCCATTTTCGATCTGCTCGAACAGCTCTGCTGCTTCTGTCCTGAAAACCTGAATGGGATCCAGATTGGTCATTTGCCGAGAACCTTTCTAGCAATTTTCACCAGCTGTTCGGCATCGAACGGCTTGGTGATCCAGCCGGTCGCACCAGCGGCCTTGGCCCTGTTTTTCATGTCGGCGTCGGATTCGGTTGTCAGGAAGATGATCGGAATACCCGTATGGGCCGGAGACCGGCGCAGAGCCTCGATCATCGCCAAACCGTTCATGTTGGGCATGTTGAGGTCGGTAACGATCAGATCGAACTGCGATGACTTGGCCTTGTTCAGACCATCCAATCCATCGACGGCTTCGGTCACCTTGTAGCCGGCATTGGTCAAGGCGATCTTCGTTGTCATGCGGATGCTGGCGGAATCGTCAACGGTGAGAATATGGGCACTCATGGCATTACCTTTCATGTAACCAGAAAAATCGAGCCGACGGATCCATGTCGGTCAAGAAGCCGCTACGCTCCAGCGTGGACAGAACACCACCAGCCGCAGCGCTTTGCAGCGTGAGGTCCTGGCCATTCGTTTGCGCAGACATGCGTGCCGCTTCAATCAATTGAATAAAACTCAGGTCAACCTCTGCGTCTACGGGGATATCGATAACGACGGCCTGACCAGTCGAAAGGCCTGTCAGGAGCTGATCCCGGGTGGTCTGCACAGTGCGAATGGTCAGCGCCTGTGGCAAGGCAATGGTCTCATGCGGCAATGTTTGCGTTATCATCGTCATTCCCGTCCTGCTGGCTGGGGTGTTGATCGGTATTTCGTCTGCTTCTGGAGGCAAAGGGCGTTTTCAGGATGGGCGGCATCTAGCGACGGCGCCCCTTTCATATGGATCCTCATATCTGTCTCACGCGCTCCCATGACTGAGGCAATTTTTGACCATTGCCGCTCAAACGCTTCGACGCAGTCCGGATCGAAATGACGACCCTTTTCGCACCTGATGTGATCCAGCGCGTCTTGCAGCGACCAGGCTGGCTTGTAGGCACGGGGCGAACACAAAGCGTCGAACACATCCGCGAGCGCGACAATGCGCGCTTCCAGCGGAATGTCCCGTCCCGACAATCCCTTCGGATAGCCGGTTCCATCCCATTTCTCATGATGCCCACCAGCAATCCGCTCGGCGACCCGCAACAGATCGGAGGTCCCGTTCTCCAGGATCTTCACGCCGATATCGACATGCCTGCGCATCATGTCCCGTTCGCTGTCGGTCAACCGACCGGGCTTGGACAGGACACCATCGGGAATGCCGATCTTGCCGACATCGTGCAGCGGAGCCGCCAGATAGATCTTGCGCTGCCGGTCCTCATCGAGCCCAAGATCCTGCGCCAGCAGCCTGGAGATCTGCGCCACACGCGAGACATGATCACCAGTTTCCCCGTCGCGATATTCCATGGCTCGGGCCAGACGCCAGATCAGTTCCTCTTCGCTGGCAACAAGTGCCGCGGATTTCGCCGTCACGGCAGCAGCAAGGCCATCAGCCCGCAACGACAGTTCGACCTGGGCACGCCGCAGGCTCAAAAGGTTCCGCGCACGGGCCTTCAACTCGACCGGATCGGCGGATTTCCGCAGAAAATCCGTCGCCCCAGCTTCCAGCGCATTCAAGCAGACTGCCGTTTCAGTTTCCGAAGTGATCATCAAAATTGGCACCAGCTCATAGGTCGGCATGGCACGCAAAGCGGTAATCACCTCGAGACCGGAGCGCTTCGGCATATTGTAATCCACCAGCACCAGGTCGAATTGCCGGGTCTCACAAACGCGAATGGCTTCCTCTGGATCGGCGAAAGTTTCCACCTCCAGACCTGTAATTTCAAGGAGTTCCAGACGCAGTGCCAGCAATGTGGATCGGCTGTCGTCTATCACAACGGCATGCAAGGGAAGCTCCATTCCGCCATGACGGCTTGGGCAGGCACGGTGACATGCGCATGTTCCCATGCGATGCGACAAGCCATCTCAAGCACTGTTAATATCTGTGAATTTTTTGGGACCATTCCGCATCATGCGGGGAGCGAATTCCGGAACATTGTGGCAGAGCCCTAAATATTTCCAGATTTCTGAATCGAATTCTCACGTTAGTAAGTTAAGATAGAGCTAACACTGTTAGGCCACAACTATATTTAATTGACAGCTCTAATAAGCCATAGGATTTTGGGGTTTATTAACGCGTTGTTTTCGTTGATTCATCCCATATTTTTTTGACAAAAAACAACCAATGGGCGTAAAAAACTTCCTGACGTCGACGGATCACATGCCCCGAAAACAGACAGGATCAGACCCGCCAATTGTGGCATACCATACTTTGCCTCAACCACCTGCATCATCGGTGAGCCAGCGAATCACGCCAACAGCCGCCGCCCGGCCGGTGGCAAAGCAAGCGGTCAACAGATAGCCGCCGGTTGGCGCTTCCCAATCCAGCATTTCTCCGGCCAGGAACAGGCCAGGCCGATCCACCAGCATGTAATTGCTGTCGATCCCACTCCAGTTGACACCACCTGCCGAGGAAATCGCTTCCGCCAGCGGTCTTGGCCGCAGCAGCGGCACCGGCAAAGCCTTGATGAGACCCGCAAGCGATGTGGCATCCCGGGTGGCGATATCGGGTGCGACCTCCCGCAACAGCGCTGCCTTGACGCCATCCAGAGAGGCTGCCTTACGAAGCCTTGTCGAGAGACTGGCCTTTGCGGGTTGACGGGTGAGATCCTCCGCCAGTTTTTCAAGCCGCTTGCCGGGTGCAAGATCGAGCAGAAGCTCTGCCTTGCCATGATGGCGAAGATCATCGCGCAGGGCTGCCGCATGGGCATAGACCAGGCTACCCTCGATCCCATGCCGGGAAATGACGAATTCGCCCTGACTCTGACCCGACCTAGACGTGGCGACAACCGATTTGATCGGCTGGCCGGCAAACCTTTCACGGAACACATCGCTCCAGGCGACGTCGAAGCCGCAATTGGCAGGCTTGAAATCCGTGACTGCAACGCCGGTGCCGCGCAGCCACGGCACCCAGGCGGCGTCCGAGCCCAGACGCGGCCAACTCGCCCCGCCCAGCGCCAAAACCACCGCATCTGCCATAACAGTGACATCGCCATCCGGCGTTGCAAACCGATAGCCATTTTCCGAAAAGCCGGTCCAACGGTGGCGGGTGCGGATCATCACGCCCCGATCCTGCAATGCCTTGATCCAGGCCCGAAGCAGTGGCGAGGCCTTCATCGCCTTTGGAAAGACCCGGCCCGACGAGCCGATGAAGGTCTCCGTTCCAAGATCCGCCGCCCAGGCGCGCACATCGTCCGGCGTAAAATCATCGAGAGCAGCCTTTAAATGGCTTCCGGCCTCCCCGAAGCGGCTCGAAAACCGTGCATACTCTTCGGAATGGGTGATATTCAGGCCCGATTTCCCGGCCAGGAGAAATTTCCGGGCCAGTGTCGGCATTGCTTCATAGATCGTTACGGTCAAACCAGCCCGTGACAGACAATCCGCCGCCATCAGCCCCGCTGGCCCCCCGCCGATGATTGCAACCGTCTTCCCTGTCATGCCCATGCCTTGCGTTCCACTATCAGGCGTTTTTGGGCAAAGCACAGGTGAAAAGCAAGCGGAACCCTCAGCCGATTGCCATCAGGCTGGCATTGCCTCCGGCAGCCGCCGTATTGGTGGACACCGAAACCTCCTCGACCAGCCAGTTCAGGCAGTAGGCATCATCAACACCAATTTTCTTAGCCAGCTTATCACTGGAAGCCACCTGGGTCAGGACCAGTGGACCGGACAGGGCGGCAATGGCTCTTGCCTGCTCGATAATCTGCTCCCCCTCGCCTTCCAGCAATGCGCCTGCGAAAGGACCGGCCTCAGCCCAGCCTGACGCTTGGACGAAATGGACACGGGCAAGCACACCATCCGGCAGGCCCGCCAGCGCTTCGTGGAGATCGGTGCTTGTGTCGATGACCATGCTATTGCCCGTCGCCAGCGCGCTGGCCACTTGCCGGTAAAGCCCCTGCCTGGTGCGGGACAGCAGCAGAATGGTGCCACGCGGATGCAGGGCATACAGATTGCGCTCGCCGACTGGCCCAGGCAGATCCTGAACCAAACCGACCGCCGAAAGGCTGCCGAGGCTGCGTGCTGCTTCCGCCGCTGCCGCTTCACCCTGCTCGTCAAGCCATTTGGCAAAATCCAGCAGGCCCGGATCAACATGAACCGAACTATGCTGCGGCGGCACCGGCGGCTTTTCAACCAGGCGGCCCAGATAGAGCGGGCCGCCAGCCTTCGGCCCGGTGCCGGACAGGCCACGGCCACCGAACGGCTGCACGCCGACCACCGCGCCAATCACATTGCGGTTGATGTAGAGATTGCCTGCCTTCACCCTTGAAGTTACATGGGCAATGGTCTCATCCAGCCGTGTATGCAGGCCGAAGGTCAGGCCATAGCCGGTGGCGTTGATCTGGTCGATCAGGCGGTCGAGATCGTTGCGCCGGTAGCGCAGCACATGCAGGACCGGGCCAAATACTTCCCGCTTAAGATCAGACAATGCGCCGATCTCGATGATGGTCGGCGCAACGAAGGTGCCGTGCTCCGTCCCCTCGCCCGCACCGATCTGCTCCACCGCCTTGCCCCTGGCGCGCATGGCAGCAATATGTGCCTCGATCACGCCCTTGGCCTCGGCGGTAATCACCGGGCCGATATCGGTAGACAGCCGGTCGGTGCGGCCCAAGGTCAGTTCACGCAGCGCGCCTTTCAGCATGGCAAGAATGCGATCCGCCACCTCCTCCTGAAGGCACAGAACCCGCAGCGCTGAACAACGCTGACCGGCGCTGTCGAAGGCCGAGGCAATCACATCCGCCACCACCTGTTCGGCAAGCGCCGAGGAATCGACAATCATCGCATTTTGGCCACCGGTCTCGGCAATCAGCGGGATCGGCCTGCCATTGGCCAGCAGACGCGCGGCAAGCTCCCTCTGGATCAGCTTGGCAACCTCGGTCGAGCCGGTAAACATCACGCCTGCCACCTGCGGCGAGGCGACCAATGCCGCCCCGATCCGCCCGTCACCGGGCAGAAGCTGGAGGGCAGCACCGGGGACACCTGCCTGATGCAGGAGGCGCACGGCCTCAGCGGCGATCAGCGGTGTTTCCTCGGCGGGCTTGGCCAGAACCGGATTGCCTGCCACCAGTGCTGCCGCCACCTGTCCGGTGAAAATCGCCAATGGAAAATTCCAGGGGCTGATACACACAATTGGCCCCAGTGGCGCATGTACCGGCCCCAGGGTGCGACGCGCCTGCTCGGCGTAATAGCGCAGAAAGTCGATGGCCTCGCGCACTTCGGCAATGGCATTGGCCGCCGATTTGCCCGCCTCGCGCATGATCAGCCCCAGCAATACCGGCAACCGCGCCTGCATCAGGTCGGCAGCCTCGTCCAGCATCCGCGCCCGCTCCAAAGGCACCGTCTGTGCCCAGATCTGAGCATGAAGCGCGGCATCGGCCACGGCCTGACGCGCCTCTTCCTCGGTTGCTTCCCTGATATTGCCAACCCCATCACGGTGGTCGCCGGGATTGACGACAGAACGCACAGGCCCGGCACTTGTCCCCGCAATCAAAGCGGGCACCGCATCCCAAGACGAGAGAGCGGTTTGGCGCAAGGTCTCGCCAAGCGCCTGCAACACCGCTTCATTGCTGAGATCAAGGCCTGCGGAATTTTTGCGGCCTTCGAAAAGATCGGCGGGCAAGGCAATCCTGTCATGCTTTGCCCCCGGCTGCGGCATGGCGAGCACGGTTTCGGTTGGATCCGCGATCAACGCATCCACGGATATGGCCGGATCGGCGATCCGATTGACGAAGGAGGAATTGGCACCATTTTCCAACAGGCGGCGCACCAGATAGGCCAGCAGCGTCTCATGCGTACCCACAGGCGCGTAGATCCGGCAGGGGCGGCCAAGCTTCGCCTTGCCCACCACTTCGTCATAGAGCGGTTCGCCCATGCCATGCAGGCACTGAAACTCGTAGGAGCCGGTTTTGAAATCAGGGCCGGCCAGATGATAGATTGCCGCCAGCGTCTGGGCATTGTGGGTGGCAAATTGCGGAAAGATCACATCCCGCGCCGCCAGCAGCTTTTTGGCGCAAGCGATATAGGAGACGTCGGTGTGGACCTTGCGGGTATAGACAGGAAAATCCGCCAGTCCATCGACCTGCGCCCGCTTGATCTCGGCATCCCAATAGGCCCCCTTGACCAGCCGCACCATGATCCGGCGCTCGGCGCGGCGGGCAAGATCAATGATGAAATCCAACACGAAGGGGCAGCGCTTGCCATAGGCCTGCACCACGAAGCCCATGCCATCCCAGCCCGACAAAGCCGGATCGAGGCAGAGGTCTTCCAGCAGATCCAGCGACAGTTCCAGCCGGTCGGCCTCTTCGGCATCGATATTGAGGCCAATATCATAGTGCTTGGCCAGCAGCGCCAGCGCTTTGACCTGCGGCAGCAATTCACCCATCACCCGCTCAGCCTTGGTGCGGCTGTAGCGCGGATGCAGGGCCGACAGCTTGATGGAAATGCCGGGACCATCATAAATGCCGCGTCCCGCCGAAGCCCTGCCGATGGCATGGATCGCCTGCTGATAATCCCGGAAATACCGCGCCGCATCGCCAGCCGTGGTCGCCGCCTCGCCCAGCATGTCGTAGGAATAGCGAAAGCCCCTGACTTCCAGCGGGCGGGCGCGTTTCAGCGCCTCCTCGATGGTTTCGCCGGTGACGAATTGCTCCCCCATCATCCGCATGGCCATATCGACGCCCCGGCGTATGACCGGCTCGCCACACCGGGCAATCAGCCGGGTCAGAGCTGCGGACAGACCACGATCATTGACGGTCGAGGTCAGCTTGCCGGTCACCACCAGTCCCCAGGTGGCGGCATTGACGAACAGCGACCGGCCACCGCCGAGATGGGCTTTCCAATCGCCCTCGGCAATCTTGTCGCGGATCAGCGCATCGCGCGTCGCGTGGTCGGGAATGCGCAGCAGCGCTTCGGCCAGGCACATCAGCGCCACGCCTTCCTGGCTGGACAGCGAATATTCATGCACCAGCCCTTCAACGCCGCTGCCCCTGTGCTTGGCGCGCAGGGCTTCGATCAATGTGCGGGCGGTGCCCTCAACGGCGCGGCGCATCGCATCCGGCAAGCGGGCCGCCGCCAGCAGCGGTGACAGGCATTCCGGCTCCGGTCGGCGATAAGCCGCCGTGATCGCCTGACGCAAAGGGCTTGGCTGACGCACCGGCGGCGCGAAAGCGGCAAAGATCGGATCTGGAGAGGATGAAACGGCCTGCGATGCGACGGAAACGGTCTGGTTCATCACTGTTATCCTGGCTCGACGGAATTTTTGGCGATAACCGGATCATACCATGGGGCAAGCTCGATCAGCGAACTTGAATTCATGGACAATCTAGGTAAATTCTCTAAAAAATTGCAGGTTTTCAGGAGATATGATGGCCAAAATGGAATCGGACAGTGGGATCGACCAATTTGACATGAAAATTGTCGAAGCCCTGTCGCAGGATGGTCGGATGTCGATCACAGACTTATCCGAACGGGTCGGACTATCGAAAACACCCTGCCAGGTGCGCCTGAAACGGCTGATGGATGAGGGCTATATTCTCGGCTTCCGCGCCGTGCTGGATGCCCGTAAATTCGGCCTCGACCACATCGCCTTCGCCAAGGTGAAACTGTCCGACACCCGCGAAACGGCATTGACGGAATTCAACACAGCGGTCCGCAAAATCCGGGAAGTGGAGGAATGTCATATGATCGCCGGCGCCTTCGACTATCTGTTGAAGGTGCGCACCGGCGATATCCGTCGCTATCGGCAGGTTCTGGGTGAGAAGATCTCCAGCCTGCCGCATGTGGCGAGCACATCGACCTTCGTCGTCATGCAGGCGGTCAAGGAATATGGGCGGTAACGGTTTTGTCTTGCCGACCTACAGCGCCGTGCGTTTTATAAAACGCACAAAGGACGCTGTAACATTTTAAATCTGCTGCATAATTTTCTCTTTAAATCGATTCCGATTTAAGGAATTATGCAGTAGCCCGTCAGTGCACTGTGCCGGGCTGCGGATGGCTGTCGTCGAGAATGCGGTAGACTTCGTAAAGGGCCTTGACGAGGACATCGGTGAGCGAATCGATTTCCTGGCTCAGAACCAGAGCCGCCAGGTTGGAGGTTTCGATGGTCGCTTCCGGTTCAAAATCGTCAGACATAGGCCTATCCTGTTTCCCCGGGATCATCCCGGCTTTCTGCTGGCAGCGACCAACGTCCTCATGACGCGAAAAGACGCCGCAACACTGTCATTTTCAAAGGAGTTCGATCAGGCCGGCCAAGGCAGGCAGTCAAACTGCCGGATCAAAGCCTAAAACCCGAGCCGGATCTCCAAGCTCTCCCTGATAACCCTAGAAGCCTTCGCTTGCGTGGAACTGGATCGTCTCCTTTTCTCTGATGAGCCGCTATCGCGGCAACGATCGGTCTTTTCTTGCGACTCAAATCACGTCACAAAAGGCGATGTTTACCCTTCCCGGCCTACACAGCTATGAACAGGAGATCAAGAAGAGCCGGTTTCGCGCCATCGCTTTTCCGATCTCCCATGAAAATGACATCCGTCCCCTTCTGGAGGGGGAATCCGATGCTAGCGCCAACCACAATTGCTGGGCATGGCGGCTGGGGCAGACCTATCGCTTCAACGACGATGGCGAGCCTTCCGGCACTGCGGGAAAACCGATCCTGCAAGCCATCGACGGCCAGACGCTGGATGGCGTGCTGGTCATCGTCACCCGCTGGTTCGGTGGCATTCTTCTGGGCAGTGGCGGCCTGATCCGGGCCTATGGCGGCACGGCGGCGCAATGCCTGCGGCAAGCCGAAAAGGTGGAAATCATCCTGCGGGCAACAAAGACCATCCGCGTCGGCTTTTCCGATCTGGCACTGGTCAAGGCCCGGCTGACCACAGTCGCAGATCTGCTTATCGTCCAGGAAATCTTTACCGATACCGGTGCCGAACTGACCCTCGCCATCCCGGAGGAACGGCTGGAAGCAACCCTTGGCATGCTCAGTGACGTGAGTGCCGGACGAGTTCAGGTGCTCAAGGACGAGATTGGCGCGCAGTGACGCTGCACTGTCAACGGCGGCTATACCACCAATATAAAACCGGACGCACCAGAGACCCGAAGCGAGCGAGCAACAGGAGCGTCATGCCGAAGACAATCTCACGGCGGCCTTTTTGCAGCTGGCGAACGATGCGTGCCGCCACAGCGTCGGCATTCCAGGGCTTAACGGTCCCCATAACGCGCTGTGCCTGGGGCGAGCGCATGGGCAATTCTGCGGCCAGTTGCGGCGTATCGGTATCGGGTGGAAAACAGATCGCCACCCTCAGCTTGGTACCAACCGCTTCCATGCGCAGTGAATCGGCGAGCCCCACTAGCGCCGCCTTGGAGGCGCAATAGGGACCATAGCCATGCAGACCAATGAATGCGGCCCCGGAGGAAACCAACAGCATGGTGCCGCCCCGTACGCTCATCCCCGCCCACAAGGCTTTAACGGCATGGATCGTCCCCATGACATTGATGTCGAGTTGCTGGCGCGCATCGGCAACATCCATGGCTTCCATGCTGGCCGGATGAACGATACCGGCACAGGTGATCAGCAGATCGCAGGGTCCGAAACTATCCTCAGCAGCCAATAAGGCAGCAGACAGAGTCTGATAATCCGTTACATCCGCAGCATGAAGTCCAATATGTGAAAAACAGGCTTCCGGCAGCTGGCTGCGAGCCGTCTCAAGACGCACAAGCGAGCGAGCAACAAGACTGACCTTTGACCCCGCCAACAGATAGGCTTTCGCCAAGGCCAGCCCGATCCCGCTCGATCCGCCGGTAATGATCACATGGCGCGGCGGGTTGCGGCTGTTCACGCTCTTGTCCTTCAGCGCTGCGCCAATTGCAGCATGACCTTCTGGACATCCATCGAGCCCATGCCGAAATTCTCGGCCTTCAGCCGATCCAGAATGTCAGCCACTTTATCGACGCTGCGGGTAATCTGTTCCGGCGTATGGGCGCTGGTGATGAAGAACCGCAGGCGCGCTAAGCCTTCCGGCACCGCCGGATAGATGATCGGCAAAGCATTGATGCCCGCCTCGAACAGTTCATTGGAAAGCTGCACAGCGCGCACCGAATCCGCAACGATCACTGGCACCACCGAAAAACCTTCGCTAAGCCCGGTATCCAGCCCCCGTAGCTTGGCCTGCTCCAGGAAAAGCTGGCTGTTGCGACGCAAAGCCTCTACCCGGTCCGGCTCCTCGTCCAGCACCGACAGGCTGGCGATGGCCGCCGCCGCCAGCGCCGGCGCCAGGCCGACACTATAGACGAAACCACCGGCCTGCGCCTTCAACAGCGTGATCAGCGCCTCGCTGCCGGCAACATAGCCGCCGCAGCTACAGGTGGTTTTCGACAGCGTCCCCATCCAGATATCGACATCGGCGGGATCGAGATTGAAATGTTCGAAAATGCCGTGGCCACGCTGTCCAAGTACGCCCAGCGAATGGGCCTCGTCCATCATCAGCCAGAAATTATACTGTTTTTTCAAGGCAAGAAGGCCCGGCAGATCGGCAACATCCCCATCCATGGAGAAAATGCCCTCCGAGATCACCAGGATCCGTTCATGCAGGGGGGCGAGGCTCGCAAGAATACGGTCCAGATCCGCCATGTCATTATGCTTGAAGAAGCGGCGATTGGCGCCCGACAGCTTGATGCCGGTCAGGGCGCTGTTGTGAATGAACTCGTCATGGATCACCAGGTCTTTCGGCCCCATCAGGCTGCCAATGGTGGTGACATTGGTCAGATAGCCGCTGACGAAACAGATGGCGTCCTCGGTCTGGTAATTTTTGGCAAAGGCCTTTTCCAGCTCGGCATGAATGGTGCGCTCACCGGCAACGACCCGGCTGGCGGAGGCCGAAATACCGAACTGATCGACAGCCGTCATGGCAGCGTCGCGAATGCGCGGATCGCTGTTCAAGCCGAGATAGTCATAGGAGGCAAAATTGTCGTAAGCGCGCCCGTCAATATCGGCCGTGGCCCCGGAGGCGCTCTCATGCGCCCGGTAAAACGGATTGGGCATGTTCAGCTGCTCGCTGACGAGCTTCTGCATCACCACCTGCTTATATTCAGGCAGGTCGGCAAAACCAGGCTGGCTGCGCGACACGCTCTGCTGGCTGCGGCTGGCCCGGCTCCGGTCCACATCCTTTTGTACGCCACGCATACGGGCCAGCAGATCCTGACGCTTGTTCTCATTCATCCGCAGAAAACCCTAGAATTTTAGTCAATCGTCTATCACCTATGCCGAACAGAACGATGTTTATCAACATAAACATGAACAGCAGTGTAACGGATAGCAAGAACCACGCCAGTTTTACTGGGTCTGCCCAGTGTGGCGGCGATGCAGATCGTCCATGATCTTGCTGTCCTCAGGCGTCGCCTCATCCTTATCGCCCGTCCGCCCGCGCAGACTGACTTTTTCATAGAGGCGGCGCGTCAGGTCCCCGACAGTGGCGTTGTCGGCAAGGCTGCTGAGAGGAATGTCAAAGCCGGTATTCTGCTCGAAATTCATCCCCAGCTCGACAGCCATCAAACTGTCCAGCCCGATATCCTTCAGCACGCTGTTCAGCCCGATGCTTTCCTTGGGCACCCGCAGCGTATCGGCAATTTCACCGGCAAGCACCGTAAACAGCACCTCCTGAGCCGCAGCTGGCGCCTTGCCATCAATCAGCGCCACCAGATCAATCTCGCCACCCTCACCGCTGCCAACATGCTGGTTACTGCGGCGCATGATCAGCGAAAACAAGGGTTCGTTGACCACGGCAAGCGAATGCGCAGCAGCCCAGTCGAATTCGGAAATCATCACCACAGCCGCATCGACGGAGCCGGTATCGGCGCTGATATAGCGCCCGACCGCCGACAGCGCATCGCGGGCATCCAGCGCCGTCTTTCCGATCCGTCGTCCAAGCCGTTCATTAACCTGCGCATTACGGGCCAGATAACCGGCATCGCCGATTGCTCCGAAGCCGACGGCAAGACCAGCCAGCCCCTCGGCGCGACGCGCCCGCGCCAAACCTTCCAGGAAGCCGTTGGCGGCGACATAATTGCCCTGGCCGGGATTGCCGACATAGGTGGTGATCGAGGAAAACAGAATGAAATTGTCGATCCCGTCCTGCCGGGTCAACCGGTCCAGAAGGGCTGCACCCTTGGCCTTGACGTCGATGACCGGCTGGTTGCGCACGCGCGTCAGGTTGGAGATGAAGGCATCATCCAGCACCATCGCCGCATGGATAACGGTCTTCAACGGCGCAATAGTGCGCAGCTCAGTCAAAAGCGCCGACAAGGCAGCTTCGCTGGTAACATCACAGCCACGAATATAGGCCGTTACGCCCTGCTTGGCCCAGCGGTCAACCACGGTTTGCGTCTCCGCATCAACCAGCCCGCGCCGCGTCGATAAGGCGATATGGCGCGCGCCCTGCTCTACCAGCCAATCGGCGGCGGCAAGGCCGAAACCGCCGATACCGCCGACCACCAGATGCATGCCATCCGCATCAACCACCATCCGGCGTGCCGACTTTACCGCCACGCGGTCACGACCCGCAACCGGCGGCAGCACGACGATCTTGCCGATATGGCCGGCATTCTGCATCAGGCGGAAGGCATCGCCGATCTCATCGTGTTCAAAGGCACGGAACGGCAGCGGCGTGAACACGCCCTGCTCGAACAGGCCACCGATTTCGGCCAGCATGCGGCGCGACAGATCGGGATGCAGGACCAGCAATTGGTCGGCGTCGATGCCGAAATAGCTGACATTGCGACGGAATGGCCGCAGGCCGATCTTGCTGTCGGCGTAATAATCGCGCTTGCCAAGCTCAAGGAAACGCCCGAACGGCTTAACCAGCGACAGGGATTTTTCCATCGCCTCGCCAAACAGCGAGTTCAACACCAGATCGACACCTTCGCCGCCGGTCACGTCAAGCACATCGCCGACAAAACCGAGCGAGCGGCTGTCGAACACATGGTCCGCCCCCAGCGTTTCCAGGAAACGCCGCTTTTCTTCTGTGCCAGCCGTGGCAATGATCTTGGCACCGAAATGCCGGGCGACCTGCAAGGCTGCAAGCCCAACGCCGCCAGCGGCACCGTGAATGAGGATGGTTTCGCCCGGGCGCACCCGCCCAAGCTCATGGATGGCATAATAGGCGGTCAGGAAGACCACCGGAATGGTCGCCGCCGATACCGGGTCCACGCCATCCGGCAGCTTCGCCACGCCAGCCCGCTCAACCTTGACATGGGTGCCGAAAGCCGCAGCGGCGATTGCCATCACCTTGTCGCCGAGGGCAAGATCGCTCACCTTGGCGCCCACAGCGACCACCTCACCGGCAAATTCCATGCCGATAGAGGCCCCGGCAAAGCCGTCCTCAAGCGCTTCTTCCGGCAGCAGGCCCATGGCCCACATCACGTCGCGGAAATTCAAGCCTGTCGCTGCGGTCTTTACCAGCACTTCGGTCGGGCCGATGACTGGGACCGGGCAGCTTTCCCAGCGAATGCTGGCGACCTGCGACGGCACCTGCTGGCGAATGACTGCCGCCTCAAAAGCATCCGTACGCTGCGCCGTCAGCGAGGCAGGACCAGGCACGGCACGAATCTCAGCCATCCGCCCGGTTTCCGGCTCCACCAGCCATTCGCGGTTGTCGCCCTTGGCGGCCAGCAGGCGCATGCCCCAGTCCAGCATGATTTCCAGCGTATTGCTGGAGGGGCCGGTATCGACGACCTGCATGTCGAAAAGATCGAACTCATTGCGCAACACACGGGCAAAGGCCCAAAGGCCTGCATTGACAGGCCCGGCGTGACTGGAGCGGGTCAAGTCCTTGCCGGTCATGCCGGTGACGGGCGCACCGCCGGGCAGAACCAGAGTGACCGGAAGCGCCCTCACAGCATCAGACGCTGATGCCGCAACATCGCCAAGCGCCATGGCCAGCGCACTAAGAGCGCCGACCCGGTCCTGCAACAGCAGCGATCCATCCGCAGCCGCATCGGTATCCGGCATCAGCCAGACCATTCCGCCCAAGGCTGATCCAGCCTTGCCCAGTGCGTCGGCCAGCATCGACCTGTCCGTTTCAAAGCTGCCTGACAGACACAGCAAAGACACCTGGGAACCACCAAGCGCTCTTGCTGCCGCCAAAAGCCGGGCAAGATCCGCAGTTTTTTCATGAACGATGATCACCGGCCCGCTGGCCACAACCTCGTCCACCGATCCACCGTCCTGACGCGTCGCATCATATGGCTCAGCCACGTCAGCCCGGCCCTGGGCTTCCGCCACGATAAGGCTACCGCCATCCACCTGCAATTGCCGGGCATGGGCCGCAGCAAAACCGGCCTGTTGCAGGGATTTCATCCAGTCTTCGCTACCGCCAAATCGGCCGAGCGGAAATTCCTCCGAAACCGTCCTGTCGAACCAGCCATCTAGTAGACCGAAGGCGAAATCATGCAACAAGCCGGGCGCTGGTTGCACGGCGACAAGGCGACGGGCCGAGGCCAAGGCGCCATGACTGAGCCGTGCCAGCATTTCACCATCCAGCAAGCGGCAAAGATCGGCATGGGCGCTGGCAATTAGATCGACCGGCGCTTTCAGCAGAGAAAGTTGGTCCAATCCCTTTGCGTCCACGACAGTGACGCGCGGATCAGCCTCGAAAGACAGTTCCAGATTACGGCGCAGGCCTGCCTCAGGCTCGTAAATCACCAGATTGCCGCCAGCCGCACGAACCAGATCGGCGAGCTTGCGGCTGAGATGAAGCGAGCTGGCGCCAAGCTCGACCACCAGCGGCGGCGCATCGGCATCCAGCGTCGAGAGACAGTCGACCACCGCCTTCAACAACACCCTATGACTCTCGGTGGCGAGCGTGGAATGAACGGCGAAATGGTCCAGCGTCGCTTCGCTGATCACCCCGTCCCAATCCGGAACCGCCTCCACAACACCTGCAGGTTGATCGAGCGATGCATTAACGGCTGTCAGCACGTCATTGATCATCACCAGTTCAACGGTGCGTTCCGGGAAATCCCGATAGAGTTCCCGGATCAGCTCGAAAGCGGGCGGAAGATCGCTGCCATCTTCAAGCATCCAGCTGCCATCCGCATACTGGGCAAAGCCGCTATCGGTCAGACTGTGCAGGGCATTGGTCAGGAACCGCCGCAACCGCACATCGCCCGGCAGATCGACCAGCGACACGCGCCGATCTTGACCGGCAAGGCGCTCGGCCAGCGCATAGAAGGCGCTGAGCACGCAGGCCTGGATCAGCACCGTGGCATTGTCCAGCTCACGCTCCTGACAGGCGAAAACATCGCCCAACGGTGCAACCAGGGCCACACCCTGATCTTTCACCAGGGGTAGGGCAATGGTTTCATAATGATAGGCAAGTCCGTCAAGCGTCTTATGCTGTTTCAGATAGGTGCGTCGGAACCGGCTATCGCTCAAGCTGGCGATCCGCTCGCCCGTCTCACCATAGAGATGAAAATTGGCTTTGATCGAACTATCACTGATCCGTTCGATCTCGATCACCGCCCGATGGACCGGGCTACCGAGAACCCGCGTGCGGACGCGTCCGAAACGCACGGGAATATAAGGCGCTCCGCCCTGTTCGCCGCTGAAGCGGCCAAACAGCGCCACCAACCCGTGGAACATCGCATCAACCGACATTGGGTTGAGATTATAGCGCAGCAACGGGTGGCCCGGCGCGGCTGCCGGCTTCAGGAACACTTCGACAAGCCGCTCGCCATGGCAGATCGCCTTTTCCAGCAATTGGAAGCGCGGCCCGTAATCCAGGCCGAAATTGCGCGCCGTCCGGTAGGCGGCAGATTTATCCAGCTCCGATGTCGGGCTGGACAGGTCGAAATCCACGGCATCGTCCAATTCGGAGGCCGTGAGCTTGCGAACCCGGGCAACCGCATTCACCGTCCAGTCGTCATCGCTCAGCCGCTCACGGGAGCGGATCTGGAGATCGCCGGTCGCGGCGGAAATCAGCGTGGAAAGTTCGATGATCCGGCTGTCGCTCAATTCCAGCGGTCGCATGATCTCGACATTGCTGATCTCCAGCTGGTCGGAGCCGAAATGCGCCTGCGCCGCCGAAATGGCAATTTCCACAAAACCACTGCCCGGCAAAATAGCGCGGCCATCGACCACATGTTCCGCCAGATCCGGAAACAGATGCGCGTCGAGATGGTTTTTCCAATGCCCGCCATTCAAATCGACTCGCCAGCCGCTTAACCGATAGGCCGTCTGGCCGAACCGGCCATAGAGATCGACGCGGTCGCTGGTCGGCTCCGGCCGCAGATCCGCCCGCTCGAAAGGCACGCCCGGCAGGACGATATCGGCGCGGCGCGGACCGAAGACCTTAGCCTCATCCACCTTGGCGCCACTGGCGACAGCGCGCGCCAAAGCCCGCGCCACCGGATCAACCGTCTCATCCAGAGCCTCACGGCTAAGGCTGGCACTGACGGCAACCGTCGAAGACACATGCTGCGCCGTTTCCGACACATAGCCGCCAAGGATCGCACGCGGAGAAATTTCAACGAATACACTGCAACCAAGCGCGATGGCCGCTTCCGTCGCCCCTTGGAACTGCACCGGCTGGCGGACATTCTTCCACCAGTAATCCGAGGTCAGCGCGGTGCCCTCCAGTTGCTCGCCCGTCACCGTGGAGATGAATGGAAGGGCGGTCTGGCGCGGGGTAATCAGCGGCGGATCGGCCGAAAAAGCAGCCTGCGCCTTATCGATCAGCGGATGATGGAAGGGATAATCAATGTCCAGCACCTGGGCTGGCACCCGCTGCTTGCGGGCATGTTCTCTCAGCGCCCGGACCGCGTCTTCACGACCAGACACGGTCACCGAATTGGGTGCATTGATCGCGGCAATCGTCAGGTCATCAAAGCCAAGCTCGGCCAGCATGGCGCGCGCATCGGCCTCGCCAAGTTTCAGGGCCGCCATCGTGCCTTCACCGGCCAACACCGCCTGATGCTGCGACCGTTTGGCGATCACACAGACGGCATCCTTCAGCGACAGCGCACCCGATACATAGGCGGCAGCAACTTCACCGACCGAATGACCGTAAACAGCATCCGGCACCAGACCGGCAAGTTGCAGCGCATCCGACAGCGAGGCCTGGATGGCAAACAGCATGGGCTGGGCAAGCCTGGTATCTTTCAATCGGGCTTCCAGATCCGGATCGGTCAGTGCCGCAACGAGGTCAAGGTCCGAATGCGCCGTAAACAGCGCGGCGATCCGCTCATAGCTCTCGCGGAATCGGGCATTTGCCCGGTAAGCATCGAGGCCCATGCCCGCCCATTGAGCGCCATTGCCAGAAAACACAAACGCGAGCTTACCGTTGCGCGACGAGGCTTCACCGATTTCGCCGCCGGTCTTCGCTGTGGCAAGCCGTTCCTGCACCGCCTTGACGATGGCATCCGCGCTGCCACTGGCAACGAAGCGGTGCCGGAGCGGCGCACGGTTGGAGGCGGCCGCCGAGATCAGGTCTTCCAGATCACCATCGCTGCCAGCTGCCGCAAAGGCCTTGTCGTAACTGTCCAGCAACGCTTTCAGGCTTTCCTGAGAATGGGCGCTGGCCATGAACAAGCGACCGGCACCGGCTGGATTAGCCGCGTCTTGCGCCAAATCAGGTCTCTGCGGATCGGCAATCACCACATGCGCATTGGCGCCGCCAAAGCCAAAGGAATTGATCCCGGCAAGGCGCGGCGCACCATCGCGTGCCAGTGCAACGGCCTGCGAGGCAACCCGGACGTTCAGTCCATCGAAATCAATTGTGTCATTTGGCTCGTTGAAATGCAGCGAGGCTGGCAGCAGGTCGTGCTGCAAGGCCATCATCGCTTTCATCACGCCAAGCAGGCCGGATGCGGGTTCGGCGTGGCCGATATTGGTCTTAATCGAGCCGATCCACACCGGTTCCTTGCGGCGCTGGCCGATGACCGTGCCAAGCGACCAGACTTCCGCGGGATCGCCGACCTTGGTGCCGGTGCCATGCCCTTCGATAAAGGCCAGCCGATCCGGGTCGAGACCATTGCCGTCATAGACGGCATGCAGCAGAACGGCCTGCGCCTCACGCGACGGCAGCGAAATGCCGTTGGTGCGCCCGGCCGCATTGGTGCCGCTGGCAACAATAGTCGCGTGGCTGCGGTCGCCTTCGCGCCGGGCCTTATCGCTAGAGCGCAGCACCAGCACGGCACCGCCTTCGGCGCGAACATAGCCAATACCGTCATTGGCATAGGCCTTGCACAAACCGTCTATCGACAGCATCCGCGCCTGCGCGAAGCCGACGAAAGGCAGGGGATGGACCAGCACGTTGACACCGGCAACAATGGCGGTGTCAACCTCGCCAGACGCAATCGCGCGCACCGCGTGATCGAGTGCGACCAGCGATGACGAACAGGCCGTATCGACCGTCATGCTCGGACCATTCAGGCCGAAGACATGCGAGATACGGTTGGAGACCACCGAGAGCGTATTGCCGGTCATGAAATGCGGACCGGGACCAGCCGGATCTTCCGCCGCCAGATTGGCATGGTCGAAACTGGAGGCGCCGACATAGACCGCGACATTCTGGCCAGCCAAACTGTTAGCGGGGATATTGGCGTCTTCCAGCGCCCGCCAGGTCAATTCCAGCAGGATGCGCTGCTGCGGGTCCATAAAAGCCGCCTCGCGCCGTGACATGCCAAACAGGGCGGGATCGAACTGATAGATTCCATCCATCACACCGGCAGCGAAGGTGTAATATTTTCCAGGCGTGCCGATTTCGGGATGCCAGTAGCGCGCAATATCCCAACGATCCCCGGGCAAGGTCGAGACAGTGCATGCGCCGGCACGCAAAAGATCAAACAACTCTTCGGGAGATCTTGCCCCCGGTGCCACGCAGGCACGCCCTATAATCTCTACTGTCATCTATTCGTACGGATCTCAACAGTTTAGCGAGGTCTGATAGCCTTTCAGATGTCCTCAGATATAATTATCCTTCACTTAGAGAAGCGACATAGGGGCGTCAATCAGGATTCACATAGGCAGGCCTCCGCCTCATGAAAGAAAAACGCCGGAAACTTATGGCGTAGAACGATTTTTTTTAACCTGATGAGACGTGGCAGCCAGAGAGAAACCCGCCCCGCAAACCACTTCGATCCTGCCGGATATGAGAGCGAAAACCCACATGCCCGTTCCGAATTTCCTCTTAAAATGAGCAGGTTATCCGATACCGTTCGTGCCTTTGTCCTCATGGACGATTTCGTCGTTTCTTGACAAAAAGGATGGCGGTTTTAGACCTTTGAAAGGACGCCGCCAAATTGCAATGTCGGTATCAACACCCACCTGAACAAACATTCCCAACAGGACGATACGATTCGTGACAGCGCAAACCCGGTCTGCGCTTGCAAATCTAATCGATTTAAGAGAGTTTTCGCGCATTCGGAGGAGTGCAGACATGCAGCAAGGATTTTTCACCAGGGAACGTCTGGCCGTTTCACTTCTGTTCCTGATGAACGGCTTCATTATCGGCTCATGGGCGCCCAAAGTGCCTGAATTTGCCCGCAATCTCGACCTGAGCGAAGCGCAGCTTGGTCTGATGATCCTCGTTCTGGGGCTCGGCTCGCTCGCCTGCATGCCGGTGGCTGGTGCCCAGATCGCCCGCTACGGCTCACGCCGGGTCACGCTCGCCTGCGCGCTGATATTTCTACCCACGCTGCTCCTGCTGACGGTTGCGCCCAATATTCCCTTGGCGGCCCTGGCGATTTTCCTGTTTGGCGGCTTCATGGGCGCCATGGATGTGGCGATGAATGCCAATGCGGTCGAGACAGAAAGACAGATGGGGCGCTCGATCATGTCGTCCTGCCATGCCTTCTGGAGCCTCGGCGGCCTGATTGGCGCCAGCATAGGCGGACCGCTGCTGGCCATGGCCGGATCGACGGTGCATAGCCTTGTCGCCACGGTCCTCGCCGCCCTGATGCTGTTTGCTGCCTGGCCGATCACCCTTCGCGACCAGCCCCATCCCGATGCCGAGCATCGCAGGGCGCGCCTGCCGATGACGCCGCTGCCCTGGCTTCTCGGCCTCGTCGCACTGTTTTGCATGATCCCGGAAGGTGCGGTGCTCGACTGGGGTGCTTTTTATCTGCGCAATGAACTGGGCGGCTCCATTGCCACCTCAAGCTATGCCTATGCCGGCTTCTCCTTGACCATGGCGATCATGCGCTTTGCCGGCGACATCGTCCGCGACCGGCTGGGGGCGGTGACAACCATGCGGATTTGCGCCCTGATCGCCATGATCGGCACGGCCATTTCCGGCTTTGCTGCCGATCCATGGACCGCCGTCATCGGCTTTGCCATCATGGGTATCGGCATTTCCAACCTGGTTCCCATCGCCTTTTCCGCCGCTGGCAACCTGCCGGGCATGGCGCCGGGCGTCGGCCTGTCGGTGGTCAGCGCCATGGGCTATTCGGGTATTCTGGTGGCCCCATCGCTGATCGGTTTCGTCGCCGAGCATACGTCACTGGCGCTGGTGTTTCGCGTGCTCCCAGTGCTGATTCTGGTTGCCTTGCTGCTCTCCGGCCTTGCCCGGCATGCCGACCGGCCCCAAGTTTGATCGACACAAGCCGCTGTCACGATGTTGACAAGCGAACATGATTGATCCACCTGAAAGCGAATTATCCGCAAGATCGGGATGACCACCATGGCGCCAGCCGAAGACTTTGACCCGAAACCACGCCGCGCATCCGTGGCCGTCGATGTCGGCGGCGTCATTGTCGGGGGCGGCGCGCCTGTCGTCGTCCAGTCGATGACCAATACCGATACCGCCGATATCGACGGCACGGTGGCGCAGGTCGCAGCCCTGCATAAAGCCGGATCGGAAATCGTCCGCATCACCGTGGACCGCGACGAGAGTGCGGCTGCCGTGCCGAAAATCCGCGACCGTCTGGAGCGGCTCGGCCTTGATGTCCCTCTGATCGGCGACTTTCACTATATCGGCCACAAGCTTCTGGCCGATCATCCAGCCTGTGCCGAGGCGCTGGCCAAATACCGGATCAATCCGGGCAATGTCGGCTTCAAGGACAAGAAGGACAAGCAGTTTGCCGATATCATCGAGATGGCGATCCGCTATGACAAGCCAGTGCGGATCGGCGTCAACTGGGGCTCGCTCGACCAGGAACTGCTGACCCAGTTGATGGACGAGAACCAGGCCAAGGGCTTTCCGCTCTCGGCCCGGCAGGTAACACGTGAAGCGATCTGCCAATCGGCGCTTCTGTCTGCCGAACTGGCCGAAGAGATCGGCCTTTCGCGCAACCGCATCATCCTGTCGGCCAAGGTCAGCCAGGTGCAGGATCTGATCGCTGTCTACTCCATGCTGGCCTCGCGCTCCGACCATGCGCTACATCTGGGCCTGACGGAAGCGGGCATGGGCTCGAAAGGCATCGTCGCCTCATCGGCGGCCATGGGCTATGTGCTGCAACAGGGCATCGGCGACACCATTCGCGTTTCGCTGACGCCAGAGCCGAACGGCGACCGGACCCGCGAAGTGCAGGTGGCACAGGAACTGTTGCAGGTCATGGGCTTTCGCCAGTTCATCCCGGTCGTTGCGGCCTGTCCGGGCTGCGGGCGCACCACGTCTACGGTGTTCCAGGAACTGGCGCAGAAGATCCAGAGCGATATCCGCAAGAACATGCCGGTCTGGCGGGAAAAATATCCTGGTGTTGAAGGGCTGAATGTCGCGGTCATGGGCTGCATCGTCAATGGCCCGGGGGAAAGCAAGCATGCCGATATCGGCATTTCCCTGCCCGGCACCGGCGAAAACCCGGCGGCACCGGTGTTTATCGACGGTGAGAAGGCATTGACGTTGCGCGGTCCGAAAATCGCCGAGGATTTCGAGGCTCTGGTGATCGACTATATCGAAAAACGTTACGGTCAGCGGTCGGCAGCGGAGTAAGAGAGCCGTTCTGTCAGCAAGCAGTTCTGTAGCAGGTGGGATGTTTTCTTCATATTGCCGCAATTGCTATGTTCAGGATGAAATGAACCTACGGAGCCCTATCCCGATGCTGAAGAAATTCATCCTTCTTGCCCTGACTGCTACCTATCTGAGTGCCTGCACCACCACAGACCCCTATACGGGCGAACAGAAAATGTCGAACACCGCCGGTGGCGCGATGATTGGCGCGGGCCTGGGCGCGCTCGGCGGCCTGGCGGTCGGCGGCGGCGGCCACGGCAAGCGCAATGCCGCCCTGATCGGCGCTGGCATCGGTGCGCTGGCAGGCGGCGCCATTGGCAGTTACATGGACAATCAGGAAGCCGAACTGCGCGCCCAGCTTCAGGGCACCGGCGTGTCCGTCACCCGCCAAGGCGACCGGATCATCCTCAACATGCCGTCCAACATCACTTTCCCGACCGATCAGGATCAGGTGTTGCCGCCGTTCTATCCAACGCTGAATTCGGTCGCCATCGTGCTGAAAAAGTTCAACCGCACCCTGGTCGATGTCAACGGTCATACCGACTCGACCGGCGGCTTGCAGCACAATCAGGATCTGTCGCAGCGCCGCGCCGAATCGGTGCTGAACTATCTCGGCTCGCAGGGCGTCGATCCGCGCCGCATGTCGGCCATGGGCTTTGGCCCCAGCCAGCCGATTGCCACCAACGCCACGCCACAAGGCCGCGCTCAGAACCGTCGCGTCGAAGTGGCGATTTCGCCGCTCAAGGACAATTGATCGCAGCCAAGGCCGCAGCCCAGTCGAAACAAAGAAAGCCGCCGAAAGGCGGCTTTCTTGTTAAAGGCTGGCCTGTCACAAGCAGCCCTATCACAAGCTGGTTGTTAGCATTTTCACGCCCGCCGCACCGAACAGAAGCGCCAGAACGCCATCCACATAGCGCCTGCTGGCCCGATAGACATGCACGGCCCGGGCGGTCGAAAACACCAGAGCATAGCCGCAGAAGACTGAAAACCCGGTCACCAGACATCCACCGACCACGAGCACCACGGACCCCAGTGAGGCATCCACTGGCACGCCTAGAGAAATAATCGCCAGCCAACCGAAAATCGCTTTTGGATTGGTCAAGTGAATGAGATAGCCACGCAGAAAGATTGACCCATAACGGTCCCGCTTGACCGCCTCGACCTGCTCCCCGGCAGGCTGTTGTTTTCGCAAGGCAGACACTCCGGCCTTGATGGCGAGATAGAAAAGATAAAGCCCGCCGGCGATTTTCAACAGGATGAGGGCCTGGCCGTAATGATGCAGCAACGCGGCAAGGCCAAAGGACGCAGCCATGGCCCAGGTAAAAGAACCTGCAAATATGCCAAGCGCAATTACCAGACCCGACCGGCGCCCTTGCGATATGGCCGTCGAGATAATCGCCATATTGGCCGGGCCGGGACTGATCACCGCCACCAGATAGACGAGATAGGCGGAGAAAAACGGCGCAAAATGATCGGCAATCATGTCAGGCGCTTTCAGGAGAGAATAACGGTCCCTGAGCCCTAAAACATCAAACCGCAATCCGCACCTGAAAACCTGTCACAGTGGCAATTCAATTCTTGCGATTGGCGACAAAACGGGCGGCAGCCATCAACACTGCGGCGCGTTCGCCATAGGGAGACAGCAACGCGACCGCCTGATCGACCAGCCGATCCAGCTCGGCTTCCGCCCAGGCCTGGCCCTTGAGGGCGACGAGTGTCCCCTTGCCGCGCCCGGCATCCTTGCCCGTCGCCTTGCCCATGGTCGCAGCATCAGCCGTCAAATCGAGGAGATCGTCGGCAAGCTGGAAAGCCCGACCGATCAACTCGCCGAACTGGCGAAGCCGCTCCCGGTCCTCGTTCGATGCCCCGGCAATCACTGGTCCAGCCTCGCAGGCGAAGCGCAACAGTGCGCCGGTTTTCATCGCCTGCAATGTGACGATGCCGACCTCGTCCGGAGCGTGTTTCTCCGCGGCCAGATCCAGCGCCTGCCCGCCCGCCATGCCGCCAAGCCCGGCAGCCCGCGCCAACGCCAGAACCAGCGCGGTCTTGGCAGCGTCCGGCAATGTGGTTTGTGGTGAGGCAATGATCTCAAAGGCAAAAGTCAGCAGGCTGTCACCGGCCAGAATGGCCGTCGCCTCGTCAAAGGCGATATGCACAGTTGGCTGGCCACGACGCAGATCGTCGTCATCCATGGCGGGCAGATCATCATGCACGAGAGAGTAGCAATGCAGGCATTCCAGCGCCGCTCCAACCCGCAAGGCGGCATCGTCCTGGCCATGAAATAGCCGAGCGCTTTCCACCACCAGAAATGGCCGTAGCCGCTTGCCGCCGTTCAGCACGGCATGGCGCATTGCCGCCAGCAATTGACCCGGCCTGGCGATTTCATCCGATAGAGGCTCAGGTTGCAAAAGCTCGGTCAGCAGCGCCTGGATGCGCGTGGCTGTATCGCGGAGATGATCGTCAAACATCGCATGCCTCAGGTTTGCCGGCTGCTCTTTGCCATGCGCCCCCAGAAGGTGCAAGATACAATGAGTATTGAGGACTATCTGTGGGGTATCGGTCCGCCAAATGGCCTTGGTCTAGCGCTTAGCCTTATTCACGGCTAAGAAAACAAATGCGCAAATCAAGCAGGCGTCGGGGCAGGTGACAGGATTGACGACGGACAACGCACCTGATGCTATCGACCCTCTGGACGCGACTGTGCCCGGACAAGACGAGCACCTCGACCAGGAGGGCGAAAAAGGAGACCGGCGGCTGGTGCTGCATCGAATAGCCAAGGCACTGCTTGCTGTTGCCCTTTTGCCTTTCGCACTGATGGCGCTCTATCTGCTGCCCTTCATTCACCCCCCTTCCACCTTGATGCTGGCCGATCTCGTTGTGTTTCGTGGCTATGACCGGCAATGGGTGCCGCTGGAGCGCATATCGCCGAACCTGATCCGCGCGGTGATGATGTCGGAGGACGGGCAATTCTGTAGCCATAGCGGCGTTGACTGGGTGCAGATGCGCTCGGTGATCGACGATGCGCTGGACGGCGAGGAAACCCGTGGCGCCAGCACCATCACCATGCAGACGGTGAAGAACCTGTTTTTGTGGAACAGCCGGTCCTTTATCCGCAAGGGCATGGAAATCCCCCTGGCACTGACCGCCGACAAGGTCTGGTCGAAACGCCGAACGATGGAGATTTACCTCAATATCGCCGAATGGGGTCCTGGAATTTACGGCGCTGAGGCCGCAGCACTCCACCATTTCAAAATCCCCGCCGCCCGGCTTTCAGCCCGTCAGGCCGCCCTGCTCGCCGTTTCGCTGCCAAATCCCATCGACCGGAATGCCGGTAAACCGGGCCCCGGTCTACGACGGCTCGCTGCCATGGTGGAGCGCCGCGCCCGGGGTGCCGATCCATATATCAGCTGCATTGATAAGTGATGTCAAAACTTGGCATTGGCTTTGAGCTGTATGCTCCGGTTAGAATTGCCGGACATTTCAGGAGATAAAACCGATGACGGACCTAACCCTTTATATTGCCAATAAGAATTATTCCTCCTGGTCGTTCCGGCCCTGGATCGCTCTGACCGCAGCCGGGATCGACTTCAAAGAGGTGCTGATCCGCTTCGACTTTCCAGCCGGCAATCCGGGCATCAAGGCGATATCCCCGACCGGCCAGGTGCCAGTCCTTGTGCATGGGGATGTGAAGGTCTGGGAATCGCTGGCCATTATCGAATATGCTGCGGAGCTTTTCCCCAATGCCGGTATCTGGCCATCGGCGCAGTCGGACCGGGCTGTTGCTCGAGCAATTTCGCTCGAAATGCTGGCTGGCTTCCGGGCCTTGCGCAATGCCTGCCCGATGAATTTCCGTCGCCCGCCACAGGCGCTTGCCTTCAGCCCTGAGACACAGGCAGCCGTGATGGCGGATGTCTCCCGCATCGAAACCATCTGGCGCGAGCAATTGGCCCGTTCCGGCGGTCCTTTCCTGTTTGGTGCCTTCAGCGCTGCGGATGCCATGTATGCACCTGTGGTCAACCGTTTTTCAGCCTATCAACTGACCTCTGATCCGGTTAGTCTTGCCTATATGGATCGCATGCAGGCCCATCCCGCCTGGATCAAGTGGCGCGATGCTGCCCTGGCCGAACCCTGGATCGTGCCGGAGGACGAAGCCTGAACCGATTGCTCGATGCCTGCAAAGGCCGGGCAGAGGCGACGTTTTGCGACCGCACGATGTCAAAAAAATCCCGCCGGGGACTGGTCAAACCCCTGGGCGGCATGTATAAGGCCGCCAAATTCGAAGATCGGATGAGTGATTGTGCGGCTCCAAAAGGGCCGTTTCATCGGTTTTCGACCGTCACGTGGAGTAATTGAAATGGCTGTACCAAAAAGAAAAACAAGCCCGTCCAAGCGCGGTATGCGCCGTTCTGCCGACGGTCTGAAGGCTCCGACCTATGTCGAAGACAAGAATTCCGGCGAACTGCGCCGTCCGCACCATATCGACCTGAAGACCGGCATGTATCGCGGCCGTCAGGTTCTGACGCCGAAGGAAAGCGCATAAGCGCTTTTTCTATCTGACTATATAAAAAAGGCCGGTTTTTCCGGCCTTTTTCTTTGCCATTTTTTGATTAAACCGCCTGCTTGCAGCGTCTTTTACAGATATTACAAACCGCGCGGTGCAGGAAAACACCCCTGCACAACGCCGTTGCGGCACCAGTTGTCAGAGCTTATCGAGCTTGGTTTGCAGATTGCGCAACTGCTCCTTCAGATCGTCGATATCCTTGGTTTCCGGCCGCTTCGTCTCGCGTGCTGGCGTCGGCGTCATGAAGGGCGAAAACATCTGCATGGCCTGATGGAACATCTCGGTATTGCGCTTGACCTGCTCCTCCATCAGCTGGATCGGCGCCTGTAAATTCTTGGCAAGCGGTGTCTCACCAAAAGCGCGGGTCATCTGGTCGCGCATCTGGGATTGCTGCTCGGTAAAGGCTTTCATCGAATGTTCGAGAAAGCTTGGCACCACCATCTGCATCTGATCGCCATAATAGCTGATCAACTGGCGCAGGAAGGAAATCGGCAGCAACGTATTGGTGGTCTTGGCTTCCTGCTCGAAAATAATCTGGGTCAGGACAGAATGGGTAATATCCTCGCCGGATTTTGCATCCTGCACGGTGAACTCCTCGCCCTTTTTTACCATCTTGGCCAGATCTTCCAGCGTTACATAGGTACTGGTCCCCGTGTTGTAGAGGCGGCGATTGGCATATTTCTTAATGATGATTTCGCCATCGGTCTTGGCCATTGTGTCTCCTAACCCGGCTTATGTCGTTATTATTGCTCTTCCCTGAGAGGGAAGTGTAATCGCAAATCGACGGGCGTGACAATCTCTTTGTGCGTCGCGGGATTGCGCTATCGAAAGCAGCGATAGCCATCCGCTGAAATGCAACCAAAGACTGAAATTTCCCAATGCTTTGAGTTTGACTTCTCAGGGAAGCTTTGACAGTCTCAGCCGCAGCAAAGAACACTATCGAGGAGATACCCATGTCTACGCCTTCCATCGTCATTGCCAGCGCGGCTCGAACGGCAGTTGGCTCTTTCAACGGGGCATTTGCCAACGTTGCCGCGCATGATCTGGGTGCGACCGCGATCAAGGCCGTGCTGGAACGCGCCGGCATTGAGGCCGCCGAAGTCGACGAAGTGATCCTCGGCCAAATCCTGACCGCCGGCCAGGGCCAGAACCCCGCCCGCCAGGCCGCCATGAAGGCTGGCATTCCGCAGGAAAAAACTGCCTGGGGCCTAAACCAGCTCTGCGGCTCCGGCCTGCGCGCCGTGGCACTCGGCATGCAGCAGATCGCCACCGGCGACGCCTCCATCATCATTGCTGGCGGCCAGGAATCCATGTCGCTTGCTCCCCACTGCGCCCATTTGCGCGCCGGCACCAAGATGGGCGACATGAAAATGATCGACACCATGATCAAGGACGGCCTGACCGATGCCTTCTACGGCTATCACATGGGTGTCACCGCCGAAAATGTTGCCCGCCAGTGGCAGTTGACCCGCGATGAGCAGGACGCCTTTGCGGTTGCCTCGCAAAACAAGGCTGAAGCCGCCCAGGCCGCAGGTCGGTTCAAGGACGAAATCGTCCCGGTCACTGTGCCAGGCCGCAAGGGCGATGTGATCGTCGATGCCGATGAATATATCCGCGCAGGTGCGACCCTGGACAGCATGACCAAGCTGCGTCCCGCTTTCGACAAGGAAGGCACCGTCACCGCCGGGAATGCATCTGGCATTAATGACGGAGCCGCCGCCGCCCTGCTGATGACCGAAGCTGAAGCCGTCCGTCGCGGCATCCAGCCATTGGCGCGCATCGCCTCCTGGGCCACAGCTGGCGTCGATCCGAAGATCATGGGCACAGGTCCGATCCCCGCATCCCGCAAGGCGCTTGAAAAGGCTGGCTGGAGCGTGAACGATCTCGATCTCGTCGAGGCCAACGAAGCCTTTGCCGCCCAGGCCTGCGCCGTCAACAAGGATCTTGGCTGGGATACGTCAATCGTCAATGTCAATGGCGGCGCCATTGCCATCGGCCACCCGGTCGGGGCGTCTGGTGCCCGTATTCTCAACACCCTGCTGTTTGAAATGAAACGGCGCGGCGCAAAGAAGGGTCTGGCGACCCTGTGCATCGGTGGTGGCATGGGCGTTGCCATGTGCATCGAAGGTCTCTGAGCCTATCGAGCCAGAAGCCCGATGGGGAACCATCGGGCTTCTGATATCGTAAACGGTGAGGGTATCGCCTGATCGCCACCCTTTTCTTTTACCGGATGGAATCAACGGAACTGGTTTCAGCGGCGGACCGCATGCGCACCGCCAAGACAATAAACGAGCCGGGAACCGATCCGGCCATATTTTACCTGCATCATTCCAGTTCAATGTTTCCGGCGTCAAACCGTAGTGACTGGCGTTCTCTGTGTATTTCGCAGAAACACCCATTGAATTGGGGGATGTCACTCCTTGCCCCCTAGGGTAACGGAGAGACGTAACACAAGAAAACACTTATTGAGAGGAGACTGGAATGAGCAGGGTAGCTTTGGTAACCGGCGGAACACGTGGCATCGGCGCAGCAATTTCAACGGCATTGAAGGCAGCTGGATATACGGTTGCCGCCAATTATGCTGGCAATGACGAGGCCGCAAAGGCATTTGAAGCCGAAACCGGCATTCCGGTCTTTAAATGGGACGTCTCCTCCTACGAGGCTTGCAAGCAGGGCATTGCTACCGTCGAGGCGGCCCTCGGGCCGGTTGAAATCCTGGTCAACAACGCTGGCATTACCCGTGATGCCATGTTCCATAAAATGACGCCTGAGCAGTGGAACGATGTGATCGGCACCAATCTGAGCGGTCTGTTCAATGTCACCCACCCGGTCTGGACGGGCATGCGCGACCGCAGCTTTGGCCGCGTCATCAACATTTCCTCCATCAACGGCCAGAAGGGCCAGATGGGCCAAGCCAATTATTCTGCCGCCAAGGCTGGCGATCTCGGCTTTACCAAGGCGCTTGCCCAGGAAGGTGCGGCGAAGAATATTACCGTTAACGCCATTTGCCCGGGCTATATCGGCACGGAAATGGTCCGGGCGATCCCGGAAAAAGTCTTGAACGAGCGGATCATTCCGCAAATTCCAGTCGGACGCCTCGGCGAACCGGAGGAAATTGCCCGTATCGTGGTGTTTCTCGCGTCCGATGACGCCGGTTTCATCACCGGCTCAACGATTTCCGCCAATGGTGGCCAATTCTTCGTCTGACTGCATCGGCTTTGCTCCACCCGCTATTGCCTTATCCCAACAAACAAAAGCCGCCGGATCGCTCCGGCGGCTTTTCGCATTCAAATCTATGCCGCTTAGCGGCAGCGGCGCTCGTATTGGCGACCGTAACGGTCACGGTAAACGCAGTAGCCACGACGCTCTGTTGACTGGCCAATCAAAGCGCCAATCACACCACCGCCGACGGCACCCACCGCAGCACCACCAACCGAATTGGTAGCAACACCACCGATGACCGCGCCGGATGCTGCACCAATCGAGGCACCGCGCTCCGTCGGCGTACAAGACGCAATCATCGGCAAGAGCATGGCGACTGCAATCACTGTCTTTTTCATAAAAACTTCCTCTTCTTCCTGGCCTGGATAACCGTCAGATACGGCCCATAAGCAGCAGAATAATGATGATGACCACAACCAAACCCAAGCCGCCGGACGGACCATAGCCCCAGTTGCGGCTATGACCCCAAGTCGGAAGCGCCCCAAGCAGCAACAATATGAGGATGATGACGAGAATTGTGCCTAGCATGGTGTTTCCCTTTACTTTTCAGCATGTCTTAATTCATGTGACCCTATAATGATCCTGGTCCTGTATTGTTCCACCCGGTCTGCCCTTTCCTCTACAAGGCACTGTTTCAAACACCGGCACTGTTTTCGGTTGTAAGTGGCCTCCATCATCTTGCTCGCCTCAGGCCAGTGACCCACAAGATGAAGCTTGGAACAAAACATGAAAGAGGAGGAGTCAGTGATTCGTCGCCGATTCGTTCTTTAGCTGTTCCGAATCAAAGCCCGGCGCGCAAAACAACCAAAATACACCACAACCGGAGGTTATTTCCCTCCTATTCGCCTCTGGAACCGGAAAAGCAGCTCCAGGGCAATTCTTTTCTTGCCTTTGCGCCAAGGCATCGCCATGTGTGGTCCCGAAGGAAGATAGGCTGTTGCCATCTTCTTTTGACAGTGCAGTCCGGAGCGACGATTTGACTTCGCAACCCATGATCCTGAGCGGCCGCAGCGTGATTGCTGTGCTGGGGCCGACCAATACGGGCAAGACCCATTATGCCATCGAGCGCATGGTTGCCCATGGGTCAGGTATGATCGGCCTGCCTTTACGGCTGCTGGCGCGCGAAGTTTACACCAGGCTGGTCGAGCGGGTCGGCGCGGCGCATGTCGCCCTCATCACGGGCGAGGAAAAGATCACCCCGCCCAATACACGGTTTTCTGTCTGCACCGTCGAAGCGCTGCCGCGCGAGACCAAAGTCGCGTTCGTGGCCATTGATGAAATCCAGTTGGCGGGCGATCTCGAGCGCGGCCATATTTTTACCGACCGGCTTTTGCATCTGCGCGGACGCGAGGAAACCCTGTTGCTAGGCTCGGCGACCATGAAGCCGATCCTTCAGCATCTTCTGCCGGGTATTACTGTCGTTGAGCGTCCACGCCTGTCGCAGCTGTTTTATGCTGGCGAAAAGAAGATCACCCGGCTGCCGCAGCGCACGGCAATCGTCGCCTTCTCCGCCGACGAGGTGTATTCCATTGCCGAATTGATCCGTCGCCAGCGCGGCGGGGCGGCTGTGGTGCTCGGCGCACTCAGCCCGCGCACCCGCAATGCCCAGGTCGGCCTCTATCAGTCCGGCGATGTCGAATATCTTGTGGCGACCGATGCGATCGGCATGGGCCTGAACCTCGATGTCGATCATGTTGCCTTTGCCCAGGACCGCAAGTTCGATGGCTATCAGTTCCGCAATCTCAATCCCGGAGAACTGGGCCAGATTGCCGGGCGCGCCGGACGCCATCTGAAAGATGGCACGTTCGGCGTCACAGGACGGGTCGATCCCTTTGAGCCGGAACTGGTGGAACGGTTGCAAAGCCATCATTTCGATCCGGTCAAGGTGCTGCAATGGCGCACCGCCCAATTCGATTTTTCCTCGATTGCCAACCTGCGCCGCAGCCTCGATGCCGCCCCTAAGGTGGCGGGACTGGTGCGGGCGCTGCCAGCAATCGATCAGCAGGCGCTAGATTATCTGGCCCGCTATCCGGAAGTCCAGGACCTTGCTTCGTCGCCAAATCGCGTCTCGCTGCTGTGGGATGCCTGCGCATTACCGGATTATCGGCGAATTACCCCGGCACAACATGCCGATCTGATTCTTACCCTCTATTCCGACCTTGCCCGGCACGGTAGTGTGAACGAAGATTTCATGGCAGAGCAGGTGCATCGCTCCGACCGGACAGACGGCGAGATAGATACTCTTTCTGCGCGCATTGCGCAGATCCGAACTTGGACGTATGTGTCGAACCGGCCAGGTTGGCTTGCCGATCCGACACACTGGCAAGAAAAGACGCGGGAAATCGAAGATCGATTGTCTGACGCGTTACATGAAAGGTTGACGAAACGCTTTGTTGATCGCAGGACATCTGTGCTTATGAAGCGCTTGAGAGAGAATGGGATGCTGGAAGCTGAAATCAGTGTGAACGGTGATGTCTTCGTTGAGGGACATCACGTGGGCCAACTCTCCGGATTCCGGTTTACGCCGATCTCTGGAACCGAGGGGCCGGACGCCAAGGCGGTGCAAACTGCTGCCCAAAAGGCGCTTGGCCTGGAATTCGAAGCGCGGGCTGCAAGATTGCATGCTTCGGGCAATGGGGATCTGGCGCTCAGTTCCGACGGTCTCGTCCGGTGGCTGGGTGATCCCGTCGCCCGGCTGACCGGCTCGGATCACATCATGCGCCCCCGCATTCTGCTGCTGGCGGACGAACCGCTGAGCGGCAATGCGCGCGAGCACGTCGTCGCCCGCATCGAGCGCTTCGTCAATCATCATATCTCGACCATTCTGAAGCCACTCGACGATCTGTCGCGGGCCGAGGACTTGCAGGGCCTCTCCAAGGGATTGGCCTTCCAGCTGGTGGAAGGGCTTGGAATTCTGTTCCGCCGCGACGTCACCGAAGAGGTCAAGTCGCTGGACCAGGATGCACGCGCCTCCATGCGCCGCTACGGCGTGCGCTTCGGCGCCTATCACATCTTCATGCCAGCCCTGTTGAAGCCAGCACCGGCCGAGCTGATCACCCTGCTCTGGGCCTTGAAGAACGATGGCCTGGACAAGCCAGGCTATGGCGATCTCATTCCGGTTCTGGCCGCAGGCCGCACCTCAGTGGTGACTGATCCGAGCTTTGAGCGCAATTTCTATAAGCTGGCGGGCTTCCGCTTCCTGGGCAAGCGGGCCGTGCGCATCGATATTCTGGAGCGGTTGGCGGATCTGATCCGTCCATTGTTGCAATGGAAGCCGGGCACCACGCCGCGCCCGGACGGGGCTTACGATGGCCGCCGCTTCACCACTACCACGGCCATGCTCTCCATCCTCGGTGCGACACCCGATGACATGGAAGAAATCCTGAAAGGCCTCGGCTACCGCGCCGATGCGGTCAAGGCAGAAGAGGCCCAGGCCTTCCTTGGCACCCAGGATGACAAGCCTGCCGCAGCAGCTGCCAATGCACCAACGCAGACAGCCGAAAGCGTCGAAAAAACCGACGAAGACGATGCGGATCAGCATGGTGAAGCCTCAGCGACGGAAACTGTCGCTGCTGAACCGGCAGTGCTCGAGACCGTTCCAAATGCTGAGATCAGCGCCGAAGCAACGACAGAAGCATCGGCGGAGGTCAAAGAGGCCGAAGTTGCAGCGACCGAGGCTCCATCCGCTGACCTTCTTGCCAATCCGGAAGGACCAACCGAACCCAAGCCGGTTCTGCTGTGGCGTCCTGGTGGACGCAACGACAACCAGCGCCAGGCCGGACGTCCACAACAGGGCGACCGCCGTCCGCAGGGTGCAAAGCGCGCCCCGCAGCAGGGCGAGCAGAAGCCGGACGCTCGTACCGAAGGTGCCCGTACAGAAGGTGGACGTGACCGCGACGACAAGCGCCGCGAGGGTGGCCATCACGGCAAGCCCCGCGACCGGGACGGCAACCGCGACAAGCACGCAAACCGGGGCGACCGCGATGATCGCGGTCCGCGTAAAGACCGCGACAGGGACACAAAATCAACCCAGCCGCAGCGTTTCGAGGCAAAGCCGCCACGCAAGGAAAAGCCGATCGATCCGGATTCTCCTTTCGCCAAACTGGCTGCCTTGAAGGAGCAGATGAAGAAGTAAGCCATGAGCGAACAACAGCCACTCGCCGGACCCTCTCAACGGATCGACAAGTGGCTGTTTTTTGCGCGAATTTTCAAATCCCGAACGCTGGCCCAGCAGCAGATCGTCTCGGGCCGGGTACGGGTCAATGGCAAACCGGGCAAGCAGCCCAGCATCATTGTCCGGCCCGGCGACGTGCTGGATATCACCCTTCCAAATCACGACATGAAACTTGTCGTTCGCCAGCCCGGCACGCATCGCGGCCCTTACGAGCAGGCGAAACTGCTCTATGAAGACCAGTCACCGCCGCGCCCGCCCCGAGACGCCATGACCGCTTTCGAACAGGCACAAAGACTTCCCGGCTCAGGCCGTCCGAGCAAGCGCGAGCGCCGGCAAGTGGACCGCCTGATGGATGGCGACGATTGACACGAAGGGCCACCGAAAATGACCGGCCGTTTTCCATTTTCGAATATCTCAAGCCTTTGATGCATTGGAGATATTCGAAATCTGCGGAAGGCGAGCATACGCTGTATCTTCAAGCCTGGTATCAGAGCTGGCCGGTCTGGTTTAAGAGTCGCCTGACGCGACACTAGGAAAATCGACCTCTATCGCATCGAGATAGGGATGATTTATCCTTGCTAACAGTTCTGGAAAGCAGTAGCTCACTGCCCTTGTGGAAAAAGCTGTGCATGATATGGGACAGTCGATTTTTCCTTGCCTAATCCGTTCCTGCAAGACGCGGCGTCGCACTCGCCATCGAGAGATCTCTGGAGTACCGCATGACGTATATCGTGACTGACAACTGCATACGCTGCAAATATACCGATTGCGTGGAAGTATGCCCGGTCGACTGTTTTTACGAAGGTGAGAATTTTCTGGCCATCAATCCCGATGAATGCATCGATTGCGGTGTATGCGAGCCGGAATGTCCGGCGGAAGCCATCAAGCCGGACACGGAGCCGGGTCTCGATAAGTGGCTGAAAATCAATGCGGAGTTTGCCCAGGTCTGGCCAAACATCACCACCAAGCGCGATGCTTTGCCCGAAGCCAAGGAAATGGATGGCGTCGAAGGCAAGTTCGAGCTTTATTTCTCGGAAAAGCCTGGCACAGGCGACTGATTGGCGAATTGCGACGCGGTCTCACCCGATACCGGATGTCGCCCCCTGGTGCCGCCGCCCCCTGGTGCCGCCCATTGGGCGGCAATGGACGATGAGCTGCAAATTGAAGATCGCCTCGTCCTATTCCTTTTCAAATGTCTCAAGCCCTTGCCGCATTTGAGATATTTGAAACGCCTTCCGCTTCACCTGTTTAAGACTTGGGATAAAACTGCATAGCAGCTTCTGTTTTTTATGACAGCAGCCATGCAATTGCGTGTCATTGTGAACGAATTGGCGAGACCTGGGCGGCGTCAACGCGCAAAAAGAATCGGTACCGCAGCTTGACGATTTTCTGAATTTCTAAAAAAATCAATAGGTTAAAAGATATTTTATTTTACCTTGGCGAGGCTGACCAATGACAGGTCAAACCGCACCCTTAAAGAAGAACAGTTTCCGCCGTCAAGCTGTCGCAAGGCAGCAAAATATTGATTTCCTCACTTTTTTATGTTAAGCCTATTGAACTGATCCACACGTGAGGGCATTTGTGTGCCCAAACCTACCGCGAAAGCCGAAAAATCCACGAAAGTTATGTTTGTGACATGTAAACCTCGCCGGTTCTGTCGCTGATGTGCTTTTATTCGTTTGATCGTAACTGGATCAGCATGGAGTCACCCGACGGTTCCCCCGTCTCATCCGGGTCTTTCGGCCTGGGGTCGGCTGTCGCCGATACAGTAACAGGGAGTTTTTAGAGCGAATGACGACCCAGCAGAAAAAATCCTCGACGCGTCAGGGCTTCAAGACAGGTGAGGCGATCGTTTATCCGGCCCATGGCGTCGGTACGATTACCGCCATTGAAGAGCAGGAAGTCGCGGGCATGAAGCTTGAGCTTTTTGTAATCGATTTCGATAAAGATAAAATGCGTTTGAAAGTGCCGGTCACCAAGGCTGTCACCATCGGAATGCGCAAGCTTTCGGAAACCGATTTTGTTGATCGGGCTTTGAAAGTCGTTCAGGGCAAGGCACGTGTCAAGCGGACCATGTGGTCACGCCGGGCACAGGAATATGATGCGAAAATCAATTCCGGCGACCTGATTTCCATTGCCGAAGTGGTGCGCGACCTTTTCCGTGCCGAACACCAGCCGGAACAGTCCTATTCCGAGCGTCAGCTCTATGAAGCCGCACTGGATCGCATGGCGCGTGAAATCGCCGCCGTCAACAAGATGTCTGAAACCGAAGCCGTCCGGCTGGTGGAAGTCAATCTTGCCAAAGGCCCGAAGCGCGGCAAGTCCGTGGAAGAAGACGAAACTCAGGAAGAAGCAGCGTAAGCTTGCTCACTCCAACATAAAAAAGCCCGGCATTGCCGGGTTTTTTTATGTCTTCTGCACATCCATGGATGCTTTGGCTTTGGTTTTTACAGCAGATTTTCCGAAAATCGATGTCCAGATCCCGATGCGATGCTTTAGCGTCTGCCAGGTTCATATTGAACCAGACAGACGCTAAACTCTCTTGTTTTTATTTGTCTTTTCGGGAAAACTAGGTTCCACTTTTCCTCTGGAAGACTCTAAAACAATGCTCCGGCAAACAACTGTTCGTCGTCTTCAAAAACCTCGGCCTGATCTACGACCATGTCAAAGCCAGCCTGCAAGGGCAGGAAACGCTGATGAATATCGCGCTCCTGCGCCATCGTGTAGATGGCGAAGATTTTCTGGCTGAGCGGCAGCGCAGCAGCGGGAATAGCCGATAGCGACGGCATATGCCCGCGGGCGCGGTCGGCGATTGCCAGGCAATCCAGCAGCAGGCCACCCAATTCGCCATCGAAATCAAGCTTGGTCACCGCCGCGCTGATCCGGCTGAACACCAGCTGACCTTCAGCCCCAAAGGCCTCAAGACCCTTTTCCATATCCGTCGCAACAACGCGGATCTTATCCAGCGCGAGGTTCAGCGGCTCATGAATATGGTTGATGTCGTCATTGTCGTCGCGGGTCAGCGACGCCGTCGCCTCTTCGACGCAGCGCATGTCCTCGACAATAGCATCGGCTGGGGTTTCCAGCTTGGCGGCAAAGGTGCGCAATTCTCCACTGACGACATTGACGGACCGGCCGGCATCACCAAGACGGGAGCAGCGAAGATTGGAATTCAGCGCCATATAGTGAATATCGGTCTTGATCGACCGGATCGTCTCAATGCCTTCCTGGAGCGCCTGAGCGGACTGGGTAACGGAACTGACGACAGCATCCGATTCATGGCTGCGGTCCTGTACGCGCGCCGAAAGCGCGCAGGCATGGCTGATATCGCTTTCCATCTTGCGCAGCAGGCTGCGGTCATTGTCACCGCCCGATTGATTCAATTCGTCACGCAGCGCCAGAACGCGGGCAGCATCACTGGTAAAGCTCGACATATTGGCGGCGATCGATGTGCATTTCTGCCGGAAATCATCCAGGGATTCCTGCAATTGCGCGTGGGCAAGATGCAGGACAGCCTGACGAAGCGCCTCTTTTTCAGCCGGGTCACGCAATCCGCCAGCCGCAAAAAATTCCTCCAGATAATCCAGGCTACTCTGGATATGCTCAATGCGCTGACGGGTAATGTCACCAATTTGCAAGGCCGAGAGCACGTTGGCGATCTTGCCCTGAATGGCGCGGGTGAGCCCTTTCACATCATTGGCAATGCCAGCCATCGTCTTGTGCTGGGTTGCCAACTGGTCGGAGCTTAGGGTCAGCGAGCTGACAATGGTGGGAATGGTGTTGCTGAAATCCGACAAGATGCCATCGGAAAACGCCCGTGCCGTGTCCAACTGGCCGCGCATACCCGCCAATTGCTCGGCAAACCGGTCGATTTCCTCGGCACCGGACTGGATACGCTCACGGATTTCATCGGCAAAGCCCGAAAATTCGGCAAGCCCCGCCCCGGTTATCTTCACGGTGATGGCGAATGTGCGCAGGTAGCGAATGGTCTCACGCATTTCCTCGACATGGGAATAGGTCGAGGCACATTGATCGGAGATCTGGCTGAAGGAGTCCTGGCGCGCCGATGCCCGTGCGGGCAGCAAGGCGAGATCGGAAACCGTCTTGCGAAGACCCTGGACGGTATCCGTCGTCGTCTTGCCATCCAAAACGCCGGTCAACTGGTCGAGGCTATCCACCAGACTGCCGAGATTATCCATCACCGATACCAGTACGGCGCCGCCATCGAGAAAGGACTTCTCGATCCGCGAATGGGCGGAGGCAAGCTTCACCTCAAAATCGGAGTGGGAATTGCCGGTCGAATGGGCCTTGAAAACTGGTCGCACGAATACACCTCACAAGAGCGATATTTCGGCACATTAGCTCCAATTCAAGAATGACAGGTAAATTCTGCAAAACATTCGTATCGAATTCGAGATAACGACAATCCTTCAAGGCAGCCTTCCAGCCGGATGCATTTTCGCACCCGGCCAGCGACTTAAAGGCTTATTGTTCACCCAGTTTCATGGACGGATCATAGATCTTGCCCTCGACGGTCTTCACCACCGCCTGGCCGCAAAAGGTCTGGTTGACGGCAGGGTTGAATGTCAGGCTGGGCGAGCCGTGCAGTTCCCAGCCCTTGTTAAGGGCATCGGTCACCCGGTGACAGAAGGTGGCGTCGTCGGGACCGGTGAGAAAACGATAGACTTTCATGGGGATCATCCTTTCTGGATTGAAGATGATGGTCGTGGTTCAAGAAGAGACAGCTTGGACAGAAGATGCTCGGCTTCGGCGACATGCAGCCGCTCGATCATCCGGCCATCCAGATTGATGACATTGAGATGCGCCGCCTCCGGCGCCGCAAAAGCCGCGACAATCTCCCGCGCCTCGGCGATGTCGGATTCAGATGGCCCGAAATACCGGTTGGCCGCATCGATCTGGGCCGGGTGGATCAGCATCTTTCCATCAAAGCCCATCGAACGGCCCTGGCTGCATTCGGCTGCAAAACCGTCAAGATCGCGAAAATCATTGGAAACTGCATCGATAACCTCAAGTCCGTAAGCACGGGCAGCCAAGACCACCTGCATCAGCCACGGAACCAGATATTGACGGCCAAGGCCCGGTGGCACCCGGGTTTCCTTGCGCAAGTCGTTCAGCCCGACCACAAGGCATTCCAGCCCCAGTGCCGCACCCGCACTGGCAAGCTCCGCCGCCGCCAGGACGGCCTTCGGTGTCTCGATCATCGCCCAGAGGGCAGGCCCCACCCCGGCTGCACTGCGAAGCCGGTGCAGGTCTTCCACCCGTTCAGCCTTGGGCAGCAACACCGCATCCGGCTTGATCGCCTCGACAAGGGCTAAATCCTCGGCAAACCAGAGAGTATCATTGCTATTGACGCGGATAATGGCTTCACGACCGTTCAAATCCGCGTGTTGCAAAAACCGCCGCAGGATGTCGCGTGCCTCGGCCTTGCTAGCATCTGCAACCGAATCCTCCAGATCGAAAATCATTCCATCGCAAGGCAGCGACAGGGATTTTTCCAATGCACGAAGGTTGATAGCGGGAACGCTGATCAACGAGCGACGAAAACGCGGCCTGCGATTGGGCGGATTGGTCTGCATGGCAGTTCGCCTTTCGGTTGTTTGACATTCATTGCGACAAGGGTTGCGACCTCAATAACTCTTGTAAAGCGTCAGGAGAAGCCCCACCTTCAAACCATTGAAAGGAACACTATGATGCAGAACCTTCGTGCTCTTGGATTGCTCGGCCTTGGGGTCATCGCCTTGACTGCGGCAGCTTTATTGACTTTCTCGCTGACGCTTGTGCTCGGTGCCGTTTTGACGGGAACGCTGGCATGGCGCGCTTTGACGCTCAAGCCGAAGCCGGTTGCCGTCCACGCCCGCAAACGCCAACCAGGTCAGTCCGAAGAGCAGCAGCCAGTGCGGATTTGGAATGACGGGCGCGGCACCATCATCGATATGTAATAGGTCGCCGTATACGCGTGAGACCATGCGTCGATGAAGCAAGTGGCTCCAAGATTCTCCTTCAAATCGACAGGCTTTTCGGTTATGCGAAGAGCCAATCTCATTCAGGTCCAGTGAAGGTAACGTCTATGGAAAAGTTCACGAAGCTCACCGGGGTCGCGGCACCGCTGCCGGTCGTCAATATCGATACGGATATGATCATTCCGAAGGATTACCTGAAGACGATCAAGCGCACTGGCCTTGGAACAGGCCTGTTTGCCGAAGCCCGCTATCATCAGGATGGCTCGATCAATCAGGATTTCGTGCTCAACAAACCAGCCTATCAAAACGCCAAGATCCTGGTCGCTGGCGATAATTTTGGCTGCGGCTCCTCGCGTGAACATGCGCCTTGGGCTTTGCTGGATTTCGGCATCCGTTGCGTGATCTCCACCAGCTTTGCCGATATTTTCTACAATAACTGTTTCAAGAACGGCATTCTGCCGATCGTCGTCAGCCAGGAAAACCTGGAAAAGCTGATGGACGACGCGCAGCGCGGCTCCAACGCTGTGGTGACCGTGGATCTGGAAACCCAGGAAATCACCGGCCCGGATGGTGGCAGCATCAGCTTCGAAATCGATGAATTCAAGCGCCATTGCATGTTGAACGGCCTCGATGACATCGGCCTCACCATGGAAAAATCCAGCGCGATTGCTTCGTTCGAGACGGCCAACGCCGCATCGCGCCCCTGGGCCTGATCCCTAAAGCGTGTTGCGGCTTATCAGCCTCAAGCAACACGCTTTAAGTTTTTGTTTTTACGCATGTCGTTACCGCAAAACCGCTGCACACTTTTGCGCGACATGCTCTAGCCCTGGTCCTTGGGCCTGATCTGAAGTAATTCGCCACAACCCGTGGCAGTCATCGCTAAGGCGGAACGCAGGTTCCGCCTTTTTCTTTGCCATGTCGCATGGCCAAACCGTACCGTTAGCAGCGCTGGCGTCCTTGAATTGCCCTTGATCGCCCGATAAAACCGCCGCACTCCTGTTTCAAACGAGGTCGGCTCATGACAGTTCGCACACTCTTCCTTCTTCCTGGCGATGGCATTGGGCCTGAAGCCATGAACGAAGTTCGCAAGATCGTTTCCTATATGAATTCCGCGCTGGGTGCCGGCTTCGAGACCGATGAAGGTCTGGTCGGCGGTTGCGCCTACGACGCTCATGGGGCAGCAATTTCCGAGGCTGACATGGCCAAGGCGATGGCAGCAGATGCCGTGCTGTTCGGTGCCGTCGGTGGCCCGAAATGGGATGCCGTCGAGTACGACGTTCGCCCGGAAGCCGGTCTTCTGCGGCTGCGCAAGGACCTCGAACTGTTCGCCAACCTGCGTCCGGCGATCTGCTATCCGGCGCTGGCTTCTGCTTCCTCGCTGAAGCCAGAGCTGGTCGAAGGCCTCGACATCCTGATCATCCGCGAACTGACCGGCGGCGTGTATTTCGGTGAGCCGAAGACCATTACCGACATCGGCAATGGCCAGAAGCGCGCCATCGACACCCAGGTCTACGACACCTATGAAATCGAGCGGATTTCTGCCGTGGCCTTCGAACTGGCCCGCACCCGCCGCAATGCGGTCTGCTCGATGGAAAAGCGCAATGTGATGAAATCAGGCGTGCTGTGGAACCAGGTGGTAACAGCGCTGCACAAGGCCAAGTTCTCCGACGTCAAGCTGGAGCATATGCTGGCCGATGCTGGCGGCATGCAGCTGGTACGCGCGCCAAAGCAATTCGACGTCATCGTCACCGACAACCTGTTCGGCGACATGCTGTCGGACGTGGCCGCCATGCTGACGGGGTCGCTCGGCATGCTGCCTTCCGCTTCGCTTGGCGCACCGGATGCCAAGACCGGCAAGCGCAAGGCCCTGTATGAGCCCGTCCATGGCTCAGCACCGGATATCGCTGGCCGCGGCATTGCAAACCCGATTGCAATGATCGCCTCGTTTGCCATGTGCCTTCGCTATTCCTTCGCCATGGTTGATGAAGCCGACAAGCTGGAAAAGGCCATTGCCAACGTGCTCGACAAGGGAATTCGCACCGGCGACATCATGGCGGACGGCTGCAAGCAGGTCGGCACTGTCGAAATGGGCGATGCAATCCTCGCCGAATTCCAGTCCCTGATGAACTGATCGACGGGATTGATAAGGATTTCCAGCGCAAGACACAGGCTTGCGCTGGAACAGGATTACAGTGTCACATAGTTGAAGACATCCGCCTGTATGTGCTGGTTCTCTGATAAGGGACGCAGCGCACGGGGGTCGCGATGACAATTCTTGCCAGGATCAAGAGCGGGCGGCGACGTGTGCCGGATTGCCGGACGCGCCTGTGTCTGTTGGCGGGGTCGAGTTTGGTTGTGTTGATGGCGCTGCTGTTCGATACCGCCATCGGCAATGCGGGCCGCCTGACCTGCCCGGTCTTTTACCGGATTGCCACCGTTCTGACCCGCATCGGCCAATCGGACTGGTGTCTTTTGGCGAGTTTTGTGATCGCCGTCCAGGCTGCGGCCAAATCGCGATTGGCCAATACGGTGGAGGAGCGCTTCCGGGCGCTGTTTATCGCCATGCTTGGCTGCTACGCCTTTGTGACCATCGCGGGTTCAGGTCTTGCGGCAAATCTGTTGAAACGCGCCCTCGGTCGCGCCCGGCCAGATCAATTCACCGATGCCGGCGCCTTCGACTTCCTGCCTTTTGCCAATTCAGCGCGCTTTGAAAGCTTTCCTTCCGGCCATGCCACCACCATCGGAGCGCTGATGATGATTGCCGCCCTGATCGCCCCCCGCTACCGGCTGGGTTTTGCCATCGCCGCCCTCTGGCTCGGCATGACAAGGGTGATGGTCGGTGCGCATTACCCGAGCGACGTGGTGGCCGGCCTGGGGTTCGGGGCCTGGTTCGCCTGGATCGCAGCGCTCGGCTTTGCCCGTCGCGGACTGGTTTTCCGCCTCTCCTCCGACGGCAGTCTCGTTCTGCGGCAAAGACTGATCCAGGATAGTGGCCAACGGTATGACATGCCGCAGAGGGCCCAGACACCCCAACAGGAACCGGACCCGTCCTTGTCTGCGGCTGCGGCGTGATTTTGCAGCAATAAGAAAGGCGCCCGGAAAGTGATTTCCGGGCGCCTTGACGTGTGACGGGAAGAGGATCAGCCGTCGATATCGTTGTTCTTGGTTTCCTTCAGGAAGATCATGCCGATGATGAAGGACATCCCGGCGATGATGATCGGATACCAGAGGCCGTAATAGATATCGCCCTTGGCTGCGCTCATCGCGAAGGCCGTTGCTGGCAGCAGGCCGCCGAACCAGCCATTGCCGATATGATAGGGAAGCGACATGCCCGTGTAGCGAATGCGGGTCGGGAACATCTCCACCAGCATCGCGGCAATCGGCCCGTAGACCATGGTGACATAGATCACCAGCACCGTCAGCACGGCAATCAGCGGCACCCATTTGACCTGGGCAGGGTCCGCCACCATCCTGAATGCACCGCCATTGGCAACGGTATAGACCGCCATTTCAGGCGCAGCGGCAGCTGTTGCCTCTTCCGGGGTCAGCAACTTGTCGGTGACGAGCTTTGCCGTGGGCACCATGGTCTTGGCACCAGTACGGACAGTGTCGGCACTCAGACCCAGTTCCGCATTGGCGGCGATAAAGCCATCAAGCTTGCTATCGGGGACCTGAACCGGCGCCCGAACCAGCGGATAACCATTCTGTTGCAGGGCGACATTGATCTTTTTCTGCAGGGCGGCATCCAGAGCCTTGGCGTTGGCGCCAGCCTTGACGGCGTCATAGCTTTCGATCTGACTATCGCCAAGCTTTACCGTCGCAGCCGAGCCAGCCGGGCCGGGCACCACTTCATACGGCACCGAATTCTTGGTCAGAAGCGCCGTGGCTATATCGCAAGAGGTGGTGAATTTTGCCGTGCCGGTCGGATTGAACTGGAAGTTACAATCCTTGGGATCGGCAGTCACCGTTGCCTTCAACGTATCCTGCGCCTGTGCCAGAGCCGGATTGCCAGCCCAGGTCATCGCCTTGAACAGCGGGAAATAGGTCACCATAGCCAGAAGCAGCCCCGCCATGATGATCGGCTTGCGACCGATCTTGTCGGAAAGCCAGCCGAAGACCACGAAGAACAGCGTGCCGAACGCCAGCGCGATGGCCACCATGATATTGGCGGCCTGTGGATCGACCTTCAGAACATTCTGCAAGAAGAACAGCGCATAAAACTGGCCGCAATACCAGACCACTGCCTGGCCTGCGACAGCACCGAACAGGGCAAGAATAGCAATCTTGGCATTCTTCCACTGGCCGAAAGCTTCAGAAATTGGCGCTTTCGACTGGGTGCCCTCTTCCTTCATTTTCTTGAAGGCGGGCGATTCGTTCATCTGCATGCGAATCCAGACGGAAATCCCCAGTAGAATGACCGATAAAAGGAAAGGAAGACGCCAGCCCCAGGCAGCAAAGGCTTCCTTGCCCATGGCTGTCTGGATACCGAGAATGATCAGCAGCGACAGGAACAGGCCCAGCGTTGCCGTGGTCTGGATCCAGGACGTATAGAAACCGCGACGGCCATGCGGCGCATGTTCGGCCACATAGGTCGCAGCGCCGCCGTATTCACCGCCCAGCGCCAGGCCCTGCAACATGCGCAATATGATCAGGATAATCGGAGCAGCGATGCCGATGGTCGCTGACCCTGGTAGAATACCGACCAGAAAGGTCGAGGCGCCCATGATCAGGATGGTGACCAGAAACGTATATTTTCGCCCGACCAGATCGCCCAGCCGTCCGAACACCAGCGCGCCGAAAGGCCGCACCAGAAAGCCGGCGGCAAACGCCAGCAGCGTGAAAATATTGCGGGTGGTTTCAGGATATTGGGAAAAGAAGGTCGCGCCGATATAAATCGCCAGCGAACCGTAGAGATAAAAATCATACCACTCGAAAACCGTGCCGAGCGAAGAGGCGAAGATGACCTTTCGCTCCTCCTTGGTCATGCTGCGCGGCGCGGCGTGCAGGCTTGCGGCATTTGCCATTGCTGTTCCTCCAGAACGAGTTCTCCGATGACCGCGCACCTTCCTCCAAGGCTCAATTCGCGGCTCCGAATTACCAACAGACTGACAGAATTCAGGGAAAATCGAGAGGCATGCTTTGGGCTTATGACTTTCGTCTAATGTTATAGCCGGTTCGTCGGCATGCAAATGGACAATCCGTTCCGGAATTTGCACGCATGTGACCCCTATTTACAGCGTGAATTTCTTGACACCGGCACAAAACCCGGTAAAGGCAAGGACGAAAGGATCATGGAATGCGCGCACTCGGCTTTTACAGTGCTGATCATCTGGAACCGGCAGGATCTGCCCGGGCGATGATGGCGTTTGCCATGTCCTCAACCACCAAGGCCAAAACGACGACCAAAACCGTCTGACGTCTCTGGCCTCCGCTCTCTCCCCGGCACGGCCGGGGACAAGGAAGACGCGGTCACGCGCCTTCCCCCTCAAAAAACCGAGGAGAGACAGAAAGAGAGCAGGAAAATGGGTTTCAAAGTTGCAGTCGTAGGCGCCACCGGCAATGTCGGTCGCGAAATTCTCAACATTCTCGTCGAACGCGGTTTTCCGGTCAGCGAAGTCGTGGCTTTGGCCTCGTCCCGTTCGCAAGGCACGGAAGTGTCTTATGGCGACAAGGTTCTGAAGGTCCAAAATCTGGAAAATTATAATTTTTCCGATACCGATCTTTGCCTGATGTCGGCGGGCGGCACGATTTCACAGAAGTGGTCGCCGAAGATCGGTGCCCAGGGCTGCGTGGTCATCGATAATTCCTCGGCCTGGCGCTACGATTCGGATGTGCCGCTGATCGTGCCGGAAGTAAACCCGGATGCCATCACCGCCTTCAAGAACCGCAACATCATCGCCAATCCCAATTGCTCGACGGCCCAGCTGGTTGTGGCCTTGAAGCCGCTGCATGATTTCGCCACCATCAAGCGCGTCGTCATTTCCACCTATCAGTCGGTATCCGGCGCCGGCAAGGAAGGCATGGATGAGCTGTTCACCCAGACCCGCGCCGTCTTCGTCGCCGATCCGGTCGAATCCAAGAAGTTCACCAAGCGGATCGCCTTCAACGTCATCCCCCATATCGATAGTTTTATGGAAGATGGCTATACCAAGGAAGAGTGGAAGGTCCTGGCCGAAACCAAGAAGATGCTCGATCCGAAGATCCGCGTGACCTGCACAGCCGTGCGCGTTCCCGTGTTTATCGGTCATTCGGAATCGGTCAATATCGAGTTCGAGCGGGAAATTTCTCCCGACCAGGCCCGCGATATCCTGCGTGAAGCACCCGGTTGCCTGGTGATCGACAAGCACGAGAACGGCGGCTACATCACCCCCGTCGAATGCGCTGGCGAAGATGCCACCTATATTTCCCGCATCCGCGAGGACGCCACGGTTGAAAACGGCCTGAATATCTGGGTCGTTTCCGACAATCTGCGCAAGGGCGCGGCTCTCAATGCCGTTCAGATCGCGGAATTGCTGGTCAATCGCGGTTTGATCAAGCCAAAGGCCCTGGCAGCCTGAAGACGGGATTTCGGCAACGGCTGGACGCAATCGCGCTCAGCCGTTTTGCCTTGCCCGACTTGAATGCAGATAAGCCGGATGCAGCCGAAAGGCGGCTGCCCCCCTTCCCTTTTCCAGACGAGGTATCGATGCGAACCAGGACGTTTTTTGCCATAGCTTTCACGGCTCTCGCCACACTGGCGACAGCACAGGCTGCAAATGCCGCCCAATGCGGCAATACGTCCGCCGGTTTCGAGCAATGGGTGGAAGGCTTCAAGCGGGAAGCCGTGGGCCGTGGCATCAGCCAATCGGTTCTCGACCGCTCTTTTGCCAATGTTCGTTACAATGTCCCGACCATCCGGGCCGATCGCGGCCAGAAGAGCTTCAAGCTCTCCTTCGATGAATTCATGAAAAAGCGCGGTGGGCAAACCATCATCAGCCGCGGCAAGTCGATGAAAAGAGCAAATGCCCCGCTTTTCGCCAGCATCGAGCGGCGTTTCGGCGTACCGGCTGGCCCTATCATCGCCATCTGGGGCATGGAAACCGGGTTTGGCAGCTACATGGGCAATGAACACACGCTGTCCGCTGTCTCGACCCTCACCTACGATTGTCGCCGCAGCGATTATTTCCGTGAGCAGCTTTACGCCGCCTTGAAACTGGTGGCCGATGGCGATCTGGACGTAAACTCCCGTGGTGCCGCCCATGGCGAAATCGGCCAGACGCAGTTCCTGCCGAAAAATGTCACGCTCTATGGCGTCGATGGCGACGGTGACCGCCATATCGACCTCATCCATTCCCGCGCCGACGCCCTGTCGTCCACGGCCAATTTCCTGAAGGGTCATGGCTGGCAGCCCGGCCTTGGTTATCAGCCGGGCGAGCCGAATTTCTCCGCCATCGGCGGCTGGAATGCGGCCACGGTCTACCAGCAGGCGATTGCCTATATCGGCAAGCAGATCGACGCTCCCTGAGACCTACAGCACCGTAGAGAAAACCGGCATGGTTTTCGCTTCGTTTCTATAGATGAGAACAATCCATGAATGAAGGGCGGCGCATTGGAAAATGCACCGCCTTTTTGTTTGGAAGTGTACTCATTTGACATTACCTTATTGGTTGTAATTTCAGTTATTACGTGCATTAATGCCCTCTAAATTTCAAATTTAGGTTGATATGATCGAGGGGGGCTTCGTGAAAAATATCAAAGTCGCAGCATCGTTAGTCGCAACACTCTGTCTTGTCGCTGGCTCGGCCAGCGCCCAGAGCCTTGTCTATACGGATCAGGGCAGCAATTGGTCCGCGATGGACCGAGCGATCTATTACACCCAGGACCAGGGATCGCGCCTGATGCCGCTTTCCTGGATGCAGGCACTCACCTTACCGGATGGCACACCGTTTCTCGCCGACAATCTGACGCGATATGGCTATCTGACAATGGATGGCCCGAACAACGGGCTTCCGGTTGGTTTTACCGTGACGGGCCCGGATTCCCGCAAGGAGGTGGGCATGACTTGCGCCGCCTGCCACACGCGGGAAATTGCCGTTTCCAACATCCGATACCGCATTGATGGCGGCCCGGCGCTCTCCGATTTCCATAGCTTCCTGCTGGATCTGGATGCATCCACCCAGAAACTCGTCGTCGATCCCGCCGCCTTTGATCGGTTTGCCAAGACGGTTCTGGGAACGGACTATCAAGATCCCAGCAGCCGTGCACAATTGCAGGTGGACTTTACGCTTTGGACGCAACGCTACCATGCTATCGTCAGCAAGGGCGTTCCCCATGACAGTTGGGGTGTCGGTCGACTGGATGCAGTGGGGATGATCTTCAACCGGCTCACGGGCCTTGATCTCGGCCCACCGCCATCACGGTTGATCGTAGCCAATATCCAGCCCGCCGATGCGCCGGTCCGGTATCCCTTCCTGTGGAATGCCGCCATCCAGGACCGGACCCAATGGCCGGGCTTTGCCGCCAATGGCAGCGATATTCTGGGCTTGGCGCGCAATGTGGGTGAAGTCTATGGGGTGTTCGGTGTTTTCGAACCCACCAAGGAAAAGTGGTCACTACTCGGCTATGATTATTTGAAGGGTAACTCCCTCAACTTTGAAGGGCTCAGCACCTTGGAGGATCTGATCAAGCAGATGGGGCCGCCCAAATACCCCTTTCCCGTCGATGCGACGCTTGCCAGCAAAGGCGAAACACTTTTCAACACTTGGCGCGGCACCAATGGAAGCGGCAACAGTTGTTTCGATTGTCATGGACAGAAGCCCGGCACGCCCTCGCTTGGTAATGCCACCTGGGCCACGCCCCTGGTGGATGTCGGAACTGACAGCCGTGAATATAATGTCATGAACTGGACAGCATCACCCGGTGTAATGACGGGCGCCCGCATTCCCTTCGCCAACGACAAACTTGCCGCAACCTCACCGTCCATTGATATTCTGACCGTTGCGGTCGAAGGCAGTATTCTACAGCATTATGCCGAGAGCATTTTTGATCTGCGCGACCTGAAATTTCCGTTATTGCAGAGCGCCATCGACGATGCCTTCGAGTCGAAGCTGCCAGAGCTCAACCTTTCCTCGGATCTCAAGGAATTGCAGAATGCCTTCCCGCGCTCGCAGGGCAAGACATTGGCGGGGCTCCAGGCAAAAATCTCGACCGCAAGGAAAAATGCTGCGCTCAAAGCGACCGGAAGTACAACTGGCCAGGCACCGGACTCGTCGAATTCTCCGACCACCGAATTCAAATACGAGTCCCGGGTTCTCTACGGCATCTGGGCCACGGCTCCCTATCTGCACAATGGTTCGGTTCCAACCCTTGCGGATCTGTTGAAATCGACCGACCAGAGACCGCAGAAATTCGCTGTCGGCGCCGATTACGATCCGAAGCTGGTCGGTATCGCCGCCACCCAGACCGGATTGAATACGGTCACTCAGACGACGGATTGCAGCCAGCGAAATTCCGGCAATAGCCGCTGCGGCCATGAGTTCGGCACCGACCTTTCCGACAACGACAAGGTCGCACTGCTCGAATATCTCAAGACGCTGTAATAGATTACGCCACAGCAAACAAACAACGGGACCGGTTTATCCGGTCCCGCTGCATAGAAGAGGCTCTCAGGCCTTCAATACATTGACGATAGGCGAAGCTTTTCCGACCAAAATTACGGGTCCAACCGCAGAAAATCACGGCTTTCGGGGTCCATCACCCATAATTCTCCATTGGAGATATCGAACCAGGCACCATGGATGGCCAGTTTGCCGTCCTCTTCCAAAGCCCGGACATTGGGAAAGGTACGCAGGTTTTCAATGGAGTTGCGGATCGAAATCCGCTCCATGGCCGTCTGGCGCTCGGCATCGGTCATGACAGAGGCATTCTGGATCTGCTCGGCAGCGGGCTTGATCAGGTTCATCCATTTTCCAATGAAATCACCAGGAGACAGCGGCTCGGAATCCGGGTCCAATGCAGCGCGGATACCACCGCAGCGCCCATGGCCCATGACGATGATGTTCTCGACCTTCAATGCCTGAACGGCAAATTCGAGTGCCGCAGAGGTCGAGTGATACTGGCCGTCCGGCTCATAGGGCGGCACCATATTGGCGACATTACGCACCACGAATAACTCACCTGGACCACAGTCGAAGATGGTTTCCGGAGCTGATCGGGAATCGCAACAGGCGACAATCATGGTTTTGGGGTTCTGGCCCTGCTCGGCCAAGGCCCTATACCGGTCCCGCTCGTCGCTATAGCGGCCGTTCATGAAGTTGCTGTAACCGGCGAGAAGGGAAGCTGGAAAATCTGTCATGGCTTTGGATTATCGCGATGCAGCACGGTTGACAAGCAAGGAAAACCACCAGTGCCCGCCACCTTTACACGTCATGAGCGAACCGGTCGGCTGGCCGGATGCAGCAGCCTGCGAATCTGTACCAGCGCCATCGGCGTGATCAGGCTCGATTGGTCCTGTTCCAGGGTCAGTTCGTCACTCTGGCGCTTCAGTGAGCGGGCCAGCACTTCATAGACACTGGCTGTCGCCAGTTGCAGGGCCTTCTCCTCGCTATGCTGCTGGAGAAGCCTGGCCAAAAGCAGCGCCGAAAATAGATCGCCCAACCCGTTCGGCACCCCGTCCATCGCCCGGTGTTCGGCCAGCAGCGCATTGCGGTTCGACAGGAGCAGGTTGCCAATACTGCCCGCCATCATCGGCACCGCTGAGGTAACGGCCATCAGCGACGGCCCGAGCGACAGGGCCGCATCGATGATCGCGGCATTGGTGTCCAGCTCTGCACCGGCCATCCAGGCCAGTTCATAGCGGTTGGGCGTGGCGATATCGGCCAGCGGGATCAAGTGATCGCGGATCGCAACCGCCGTTGCCTCCGGCACGTAGAGGCCCTGCAGATCGCCGATGACAGGATCGCAGAGATAAACGAGATCGGGATTATGCTGCTTCAACGCCTGAACCAGCCGGGCCACAGCCAATGGCTGGCGTGCGCTGCCGAAATAGCCCGTCATCACAGCCTTAACCTCGGAAAGCCAGGGTGCCCGGATCAGGTCATCGATGGCCGCATCGAAAACATCGTCGGGAAAGCTCATGCGGGTGGAAGGGCCGTGGCCCGGATGCCAGGGCAAAACCACAGTTGGCATCGACCAGACCGGGAAGCCAAGACTTTCAAGCGCGAAGACGGCGGCGCGATTGCCGACCGATCCGCGAATGACATGGCTGGAAATGGCGATGACGGCACCGGCTGGGCTTTCGGACATGGACGGATGAAACCTCGTGAACGTGTGATCCTACTCGACGCTTTTGAGGCTGTTTTGTCAAATTTTGATGGCTAGCGGCGAAAATTCGACCGCTTTTTGGGATTTTGTCTCCAAAAAAATGAAAAAAACAAAAATTCGGCTTGTGGAACCCACATTTGCGCTCACAGATATGATTCTGAAATCACTGGTAGTGCATAGTGACGAAGATACCGCAGCAAAATGCCTTGGAGGAAAGTCGTGGTTGCAGCAAAACGGGTAAAACGGGACCAGCTCTTTGAGCTTGCCAGATCCACAGCCGGAGAAAACCAGCCCGGCCTCATCGATCCGGGCGCCCTTTTCGGACGCGCCAGCGATGACGATCTCCAGCATTACGATGCCGCGATGCTTCGAGCTGCGGCCCTTCGCGCCAGCCAGGACCTGCAAGACTGGCAGGGCAAGGGAGCACAAGTGCGCATTTCCCCCGTCGAAGGCATCGCCGCCGATGGCGCAAGCCTCAGCGTGCTGTCCATCGTCGATCGCAACAAGCCGTTTCTCTATGATTCGGTCATGGGCGAGGTCACAAGCCAGTTTCGTGATATTCATCTCACCATCCATCCGATTCTGGTCAAGGCGGAGGGCCGCTGGACACTCGCCGACACCCAGACCGAGACCAGCGACCGCGTGAGCTATATCCAACTGCATCTGGCGCCCTTGAACGAGGATCAAGCCAAGGGCCTTGCGGAACGGCTACAATCCGTCGTTGCCCAGGTCGGCACCGTTGCCAGTGACTGGCAGCCGATGATCTCGCTGCTCGACAGCGTCATGGCCGAATTGACCGAGCAGTCCAATGTCAAGCGCAAGACAGAACGATCCGAAGCCATCGCCTTTCTGGAATGGCTGCGCGACGACAATTTCACCTTCCTCGGCATGCGCGAATATCTTTATTCCGGTGATGGCGCGAACGCCAAGCTGGAGCGCGACAAGGGCCGTGGACTAGGCATACTCTCCAATCCCGATGTTCTGGTGCTGCGCCAGGGCCGCAATGCAGTGACGACAACACCGGAAATCCTGGCCTTCCTTCAGGGGCCGGATGACCTGATCGTCACCAAGGCCAATGTCAAATCCGTGGTGCATCGCCGCGCCTATATGGATTACATCGGCATCAAGCGCTTCGATGCTGCGGGCAAGGTTGTCGGGGAGTTGCGGGTCGTCGGCCTATTCACGGCCACCGCCTATACCCATTCCGTCAATCACATTCCCTTGCTGCGCGCCAAGGTCGAAAAGGTTACCGACCAGTTCAATTTCGACCCTTTGAGCCACTCCGGACGGATATTGCAGAACACGCTGGAATCCTACCCACGCGACGACCTGTTCCAGATCGATACCGAAACGCTTTCGCGCTTCTGCGAGCAGATCATGGATCTGAGCGAACGGCCAAGGGTGCGTGTGCTGCAACGGATCGACCATTTCGACCGGTTCGTCTCACTGCTGGTCTTCGTGCCGCGTGAGGAATATAATTCACTGGTGCGCGAGAAGATCGGCGACTATTTCACCAAGGTCTACGATGGCCGCCTCTCGGCATATTATCCGGCTTTCCCGGAAGGTGGCGTGGCGCGAGTGCATTTCATCATCGGCCGTTCGGAAGGCAAGACACCGCGCATCGCCCAGAACAAACTGGAAGAGGCAGTCAAGGCCATTACCGCCCGATGGGATGACCGCTTCGCCAGCCTTGCTCCGCCGAAATCGCCGCAACTGGTCGTCAGCCGCGCTTTCGAGGATGCGTTTTCACCGGAAGAGACTGTCGCCGATCTCAGCCATATCCAGACCTGCCTGTCCGGCGCGAAAGCCTCTATCGCCTTCCACAATCGCCAGACGGCGGAAGGCCAGACGCTTTATCTCAAGGTGTTCCACGCCGGTCATCACCTGCCACTGTCGCGGCGCGTGCCGCTGCTTGAAAATCTCGGCTTCAGCGTCGTCAGCGAACGAACCTTTGACATCACGGTCAAAGGCAGTGGCGAAACCGCTGGCAAGACCGGAGATCAGCTGGTCGTTCTGCATGACATGGAACTGGCGGTTCGCGCTGGCCAGGATTTCGACATTGCCCGGCATGGCGCCCGCGTCGAGGCCACGTTCCTTGCCGTCTTCAACGGCGTGGTCGACAACGATGCCTTCAACCGGTTGGTGTTGAGCACTGGGCTGAGTGTCGGCGAAGTGGCTGTTCTGCGCGCCTATGCGGCCTATCTGCGCCAGGCGGGCCTGGTCTATTCCCTCACCTATATTGCCGAAACACTGAACAAATATCCTGAGATCACCGCCGATCTCTTCACCCTGTTCCACCAGTCTTTCGATCCGAAGCTTTCTGAAAAATCGCGTCCGCGCAAACTGGCGGAACTGCGTGACGGCATCGAGACGGCACTCGCCTCCGTGCCGAGCCTGGATGAGGACCGTATCCTGCGGCGTTACCAGAACGCAGTGGATTCGACCCTGCGCACCAATTATTTCCAGAAAAGCCTCTCTTCGCAGAAAAACAGCAGCAGCAATGTCAAGCCAATGCTGGCTTTCAAATTCGATCCACAGCAACTGGACGGCCTGCCGCAACCGCGCCCGTTCCGGGAAATGTTTGTCTATGGGGTGGAGGTCGAGGGCGTGCATCTGCGCTTCGGCAAGGTTGCCCGTGGCGGCTTGCGTTGGTCGGACCGCGCCCAGGACTATCGCACCGAAGTGCTCGGTCTCGTCAAGGCGCAGCAGGTGAAGAATGCGGTGATCGTGCCTGTCGGCGCCAAGGGCGGCTTCTTTCCCAGGCAATTGCCAAGCCCCGCCAACCGGGAAGACTACCTGCGGATGGGCCGGGAAGCCTATATGACCTATATCCGCACGCTGCTGTCGATCACCGATAATATCAAGGATGGCGCGGTCGTCGCTCCCGCCGATACGGTGCGGCTGGATGGAGACGATCCCTATTTCGTCGTCGCCGCCGATAAAGGCACGGCAACCTTTTCCGATACGGCCAACGGTCTGGCCCGCGAGGCCGGCTTCTGGCTGGACGACGCTTTCGCGTCCGGCGGTTCCGCCGGTTATGACCACAAGAAAATGGGCATCACCGCTCGCGGTGCCTGGGAAGCTGCCAAGCGACATTTCCGCGAAATGGGTGTCGATATCCAAAAGACACCCTTCACGGTCGCAGGCGTTGGTGACATGTCGGGCGACGTGTTCGGCAATGGCATGCTGCTGTCACGCAAGATCCGGCTGATCGGCGCCTTCGACCACCGGGATATTTTCATCGACCCCGATCCGGACATGGAAAAATCCTTCCAGGAACGCAAGCGGATGTTCGGCCTCGCCCGCTCCAGCTGGCAGGATTACGATAAGACGCTGCTATCCAAAGGCGGGATGATCATTTCACGGACGGAAAAGTCCGTCACTCTGACCCCGCAAGCCGCCGAGGCAATTGGCCTTGCCAAGAAAGTAGCGACACCGTTTGAAATCATGACCGCGATCCTGAAGGCGCCGGTCGATCTGTTGTGGTTCGGCGGTATCGGCACCTATATCAAGGCGCTTTCGGAAACCCATGCCGAGGTCGGCGATCGTGCGAACGACCCGATCCGCATTACGGCGGACGAGGTCGGCGCCAAGGTGATCGGCGAAGGTGCCAATCTCGGCGTCACCCAGAAGGGCCGCATCGCCTTTTCGCTGAAGGGCGGACGCTGCAATTCCGACGCCATCGACAATTCGGCGGGCGTCAATTCCTCCGACGTCGAGGTCAATATCAAGATTGCCCTGTCAACGGCGGTATCAAGCGGCCGCCTCGATCTCCCGGCCCGCAACAAACTGCTCGCCTCGATGACCGAGGAGGTCGGCGAGCTGGTGCTGCGCAACAACTACCTCCAATCCCTGGCGATTTCGCTGGTGGCACGCCAGGGCAGCGGTAATCGTGATGAGCTATCGCGACTGATGACCGTATTAGAGGCTTCTGGCAGGCTGAACCGCAAGGTGGAAACCCTGCCGGATGATGCGGCGCTGGCCGAGCGCTATGCAGGCGGTCAATCCCTGACCCGCCCGGAAATCGGCGTGCTTCTGTCCTATGCCAAGATCTCGCTGTTCGATGATCTGGTCGAAACCAGCCTGCCGGACGATCCCTATTGCGCCAGCATTCTCAGCAATTACTTCCCGAAGAAAATGCGCAAGCCTTACGCCGATGACATTGCCACGCATCGGCTGCATCGCGAAATCATTGCGACTGTGCTCGCCAACCACATCATCAACCGTGGCGGCCCAGGCTTCATGGCGTGGATGAGCGACGCGACTGGCGGTACGGCCGAGGATATTGCCAGAGCCGCTCTTCTGACCCGCGATGGGCTGGATCTGCGGGCCTATTGGGACCGGATCGACGCGCTGGACGGCGAAATTTCCGGCGAAGCGCAGAACGATCTCTACCAGCGGGTCGCCACGGTCTACCGCGTCTTCACCAAACTGGCGATTGATACACGGTTGGCCGCCGGTGACCTGTCGGATGTGGTGCGCAAGTTGAAAAGCGCGATCAAATCCTTCAAGGGCTTCAGCCGCTCGGTCACCCCAGCCGATTTCTCGGCGCAGATCGGTGCCGAGGCCAGCGCCATGACCGCTGCGGGCGTGCCGGAGGATCTGGCCGAGGACCTCGCCGAATTGTGGAGCCTGACGGTCACCCCGGAAGTGATTTCCGTCGCACTTCGGGCCGATGCCAGCCTGCAAAAGGCAACGGAAGGCTATTACAAGGTCAGCGAAATCTTCCGGATTGGCAGGCTGCTGTCCTCGGTCGAAAAAATTCCGACCAGCGACCATTACGACAGCCTGGCCCGGCTGCGCAGCCTGGATCTGGTGCTGAAAGCACGACGCAATATTGTCGTCCAGGCGCTGACCCAGCACGGGGACAGCCGCGATCCGGTTGCCGCCTGGCGGTCTGCGGATGCACTGCGGATCAACAGGTTGGGCAGCGAGTTGATCGCGCTCACGGAAGGCGATCCGAGCTTGTCGCGCCTCACCGTTGCCGCCAGCCTGCTGACGGACATCGCCCAAGGCGCTGCGTGAAAGGCTCGTTGCTTTAATGAGGCCGGTTTCCAGCCCCATTGAAGCTGTCATGAGATAATGCCAGTGTCGCCGCCGAGATCATCGGCTGCGACAGGCACGACAATGCAATCAGATGCACAGACAAGGCAGACCAGCAGATCCGGGATATGGGGCTGGATGCTGTTCGACTGGGCCGCCCAGCCCTTCTTCACCGTGGTCACAACCTTTATTTTCGGCCCCTATTTCGTCTCCCGCTTCACCAGCGATCCCGTCAGCGCGCAAGCCGCCTGGAGCAATGCCGCCACCGTCGCCTCCGTGGTCATCGCCCTGCTCTCCCCTGTGCTGGGTGCCATTGCCGACCGTAGCGGCTCGCGCAAACCGTGGATCGCCTTCTTTGCTGTCATCAAGATCACCTGTCTGCTGCTGCTCTGGCAAGCCGTCCCCGGCTCACCGGTGATTTTTCCGCTGGTGCTGTTCAGCCTTGCCTCGATAGCTGCCGAATTCTCTATCGTCTTCAACGATTCGATGATGCCAAGGCTGGTGAGCGCCAAGGATGTCGGCCGGATTTCCAATATGGCCTGGGGGCTCGGCTACTTGGGCGGGATGATCGTGCTGATTGCCGTCGTGCTGTTTGTTGCGGCCAATCCCGACACGGGCAAGACCATTTTAGGCAGCACGCCGCTGTTCGGGCTTGATCCGGCCACTGGTGAGGATGCCCGCGTCACCGGGCCGGTCTCGGCGCTCTGGTATCTGCTGTTCATCCTGCCGATGTTCTTCTTCACGCCCGATCAACAGAAGGGCGATCCGTTTGGCAAGGCGGTGAAAGCCGGGCTTGCCGACCTCAAGGCGACGCTGCGCGAGGTGCGGCACCGGGCGGGTATCCTCAGGTTTTTGATTGCCCGGATGATCTACCAGGACGGCGTCAACGGCTTGCTGATCCTCGGCGGGGTGTTTGCCGCTGGCATGTTCGGCTGGTCAACCATGGAAATCGGTATTTACGGCATTATTCTCAATGTCGTCGCCATTTTCGGCTGCGCCCTTGCAAGTCGGCTGGATGCGGCGCTTGGCTCGAAAACCATGGTGGTCATCAGCCTGATCCTGCTTTTGACGGCCACCTTCGGCATTATTTCCACTGGCCCCAGCTTCACCGCCTTCGGCCTGATACCGCTTTCGCCTGATAGTACCGGCAGCCTGTTCGGCACGGCGGCGGAGAAAGTCTATATTCTCTACGGCATCCTGATCGGCCTTGCCTTCGGCCCGGTTCAGGCCTCGTCCCGCTCCTATCTCGCCCGCAGCATCGCCCCTGAGGAAGCAGGCCGTTATTTCGGCATCTATGCGCTGTCAGGCCGCGCCACAAGCTTTATGGCCACCTTGTCGTTTTCGCTGATCACCACCGCCACCGGTTCGTCGCGGGCGGGCATGGCGAGCTTGATTATCTTTCTCGGCGTTGGGCTGGTGCTGCTGCTGGCAACGCCCTACCCGGCAGCTAAGAGGAGCTGAAAAATCCAGCATCAAATCTGAATGCAGCATAAAAAAACCGGCTGAGATCACTCTCAGCCGGTTTTCTTGTGTCAAATAATGAAGGTTTTACAAGCTAATGGCGAAAGCCCCGTCCTTTTCAGTCACCGCTGCGCCATTGGCCGTGACGTCGTAACCAGAACCATCAGCCTTGCGGCTAGCGGTGATGGCCACGGCCTTGCCGCCAATGCTGACCTCTGCCTCGTAGGAGGAAAGGCTGGATGGCAAGGCAGGCTTCAGGCTGATGCCCTCACCCTGGCGGTGGATGCCGAGGAAGCCTTCCAGCGCGAAGCGGTAGAGCCAGCCAGCAGAGCCGGTATACCAGGTCCAGCCGCCGCGCCCTTCATAGCCGGGGCCGCCATAGACATCGGCTGCCACGACATAGGGCTCGACCCGGTAACGATCGGCTTCATCCGTGGTCTCGGCATGATGAACCGGGTTCAGCATCGAGAACACTTTCCAGGCCTCATCGTTGCGGCCAAGCTTGGACAGAGCCAGACCCGTCCAGATTGCCGCATGCGTATATTGGCCGCCGTTTTCGCGCACGCCTGGCGGATAGGACTTGATGTAGCCCGGGTCCAGACGGCTCTTTTCGAACGGCGGAGTGAAGAGGCGAACGATCCCAACTTCGTCATCGATCAGCCGTCCGACCACAGAGTTCATGGCCTGCTGCTGACGCTCCGGCTCGGCAAAGCCAGACAGAACCGACCAGGACTGGGCGATAGCATCAATGCGGCATTCGTCCGACTGGTCAGAGCCCAATGGATCGCCATCATCGAAATAGCCACGGCGGTAGTGATCGCCATCCCAACCGGCTTTTTCCAGCGCAGCCTTCAGGCTCTTCAGGTATTTCGCCCAGGCCTTGACGCGGGCGCTGTCCTTGCGCTCCTCGGCAAAGGGCGTGAACACCGTCAACGCATTGGCAAGGAACCAGCCGAGCCAGACGCTTTCGCCGCGTCCGGCAACGCCGACCCGGTTCATGCCGTCGTTCCAGTCACCGCCAAGGATCAGCGGCAGACCGTTGGTGCCGGTGCGGGTGATGGCGAGATCAAGCGCCCGCGCCGCATGTTCGTAGAGCGGTGCCTTTTCAGCGGAAATTTCCGGCTTGAAGAAGGCGTCGTGGCGACCAAGGGCCAGCGTCGGACCATCGAGGAAGCTAACGTCTGTATCCAGGATCGCCTTGTCGCCGGTGGCCGTGACATAGGAATGGACGGCATAGGCCAGCCAGACCACGTCATCGGAGATCGTGCTGCGAATGCCGGCACCGTTCTGCGGCAACCACCAATGCTGCACGTCACCTTCTTTGAACTGCCGTGAAGCAGCGTTGAGGATCTGGTCACGAGCAAGCTCTGGCCGGTAGAGCAGGAAGGCCAGGCTATCCTGCAACTGGTCGCGGAAACCATAGGCGCCCGATGCCTGATAGAAACCGGCGCGTGCCTTGATGCGGCAGGCCAGCGTCTGATAGGGCAGCCAGTGATTGACCATATGGTCGAAAGCCTTATCGCCAGTCTTCACCTTGATATGGCCGGTGAAATCACCCCAGAAGGATTTAGCCTCGGTCAGTGCGCCGTCAAAGCCCTTGGCTTTGGCAGCCGCAATGACGCTTCGCGCCTGCTCGATGCTTTCGGCATCGCCCAGCAGGAAAGTGACGGATGCTTCTTCGCCCGGCTGCAAGGTGATGTCGAAGGCCAGTGCCGCACAGGGATCGCCTTCCGGATCGATGGAGCCGGACAGCGGCGAGCCCTTGGCCACGGCCTGTGGCATCTTGATATCGCCATGCCGACCGATGAATTCGCGGCGGCTGGAGGCAAAGCCCGACGCCGTTTCCACGGCGGTCAGGAAGGCGAAGCGACCCGAATAGTCGATGCTATAGGGGTTGGTCGCCATCAGCGACCCGGTTTCCGCATCATGGGACGGCAGCACGAATGCCGCCGTCTTCTGCGGATTGTTGCCGAGAATCCATTCGACATAACCGTAGCTGCGCAGACGACGAGCGCTATCGCCGGTATTGCGGATCGTAAGCCGGGTAAAGCGGACCGGCTCGACCTGATCGACTGTGACCGTCAGTTCGACGGCAAGTCCAGCAGCCTCGGTCGAGAACACCGAGTAACCAAGGCCATGACGGGTCTCATAGACGACATCCTGCCGGTTGCTGGCGGCAGAGATCGGGCTGACCACCTCACCGCTGTCGAGATCGGCCACATAGAAGGCCTCGCCGGTACGGTTGGTGACAGCATCGTTCGACCATGGTGTCAGCTGATAGTCGCGCGAATTGCGGCTCCAGGTGAAGCCCGAGCCTTCGGCTGCGATATGGAAGCCGAAATTGTCGTTGGAGATCACGTTGATCCACGGCTGCGGCGTCGATTGGCCAGGGCCAAGCCGCACCACATATTCGGCACCATCGGCAGCAAAACCACCATAGCCGTTCCAGAACTCCAGATCGCTACCATCAATGATTGGAGCAACAAGATCAGCACGGCCAGCCATGACCGGCACTGGCGGATACCAGTCGGCGTCAATGGCGTCCACACCGCGCGGTGCTGCAAACAGCTCGGCGGCATGCGTCACCTGATCGGTGATCTTGCCATTGCGGGCATGGAGCACGACGCGGGCGGCGGCGAGCACGGCATTCCAGCCGCTGTCGTCCATCAGGTCGCGCCGCACCGCAAACACGTGTTGCTGGCCACCTTCGGCCTGCTTGGTGCGCATGCCCTCAGCCAACTGTTCCAGAGCATGCTGCATATCCTGCGCATAGGATGCGGCCCGCTCGTTGAGGATCACGACATCGGTCACCACGCCGTGGCGTTGCAGATAATCCTGGGCGCTCAAAGCTTCGCGGACCACTTCGGTGTCCATCTCGTCGTTGATGCGCACCGCGAAGATCGGATAATCGCCGGAGATCGAGTTTGGCCACAGCGCCGATTGCGAGGCGAGACCGGCGCGCACGGTTTCCGGATCGGCCCGCAGATGCATGTCGGGATAGACCAGATAGCGACCAAGCTGCTGGAAGGCGGCAGCCTGCTGCGAGGTGATGCCGATATGGCGCATCTCGACCTGGGTGCGGGTCCAGGCATGCAGCATTTCGTGGTTGAACGCATCGGGATGACGATAACGCTCAATGGCCACATCCACTTCCTGACGGCTTGGTGCGGCAATGGTCCAATAGACCACGCTAACCTTCTTACCAGCGGGAACGCGCAGCACGCGACGGAAGCTGGCGATTGGATCAAGTGTAAACCCGTCCGAACCCGATAGAACCGCGTCTGGATCAAAGGCCGCAGCCTCGGCCAGCGTGCGGCCACGACCGATGAACTTGTAGCGGTCGGTCTCGAATTCAGTATTGCGGCCCGGTCCCGATGTGTCGGAGACCAGATGCGCCACGCAGATATCCGGATCGCTCGGCGAACGCTTGTTGCGCTCAATGCGGATCACGTCACCCTTGCGGCCAAGCTCGGTTTTCACGAACATCCGCGAGAACACCGGATGCGCGTTGTCGTTGTCGTCGCTCGACAGAACCGGCTCCATATAGGAGGTCACTTCGATGAAGCGGTCCTCGGTGCCGGTGTTGAGCAAGGTGACACGACGGCCTTCGGCGTCATGTTCGGTGGCAACCACGCATTCGACAGTCGAGGTGATATCGCCGACGGTCTTGGTGAACTCCGCCTTGTCGTCGCTGAACACCACACGGGTCTTTTCCTCGGCGGCCCGGCGCGGCGCAGCGGTCGTTGACCACCATTCGCCCGACGCCGTATCGCGCAGGAAGATGAAGGTGCCGTTGCGATCTTCGGTCGGATCGGCCTTCCAGCGGGAAACGGAGAGGCCATTCCAGCGGGAGAAGCCAGAGCCGGTGGCCGTCAGCATCACCGAATAATGGCCGTTCGACAGCAATACCAGTTCGCGGTCCTTCGAAAGCGGATCGGTAATGGTGCGGATTTCCGGACGCAGCAGGTCGGCCTGGCCCTTACCGGGGGTCTGCGGCTCGTATTTGGCGCTCATCACAGGAATTTCGCGCGGTGCCTTTTCCTGCAACAGCAGTTCGGCTGCCTCGATCACCGGATCGGCGTGGAAGAGTTCACGCAACAAGCCGTTGAAGGTGACGTTGGCAATCGCCGCAATCGACATGCCGTGATGGTGGGCATAGTAATTGTAGACGACCGCGCAGGTCTTGCCCTTCGGCACCCGGGTCGGGGTGAAATCGACAGCGTCATGGAAACCATAGGCGCCAAGCGCGCCAAGCGCCCGGAGCTTTTTCAGGTTTTCAGCCGCTGCCTTCGGATCATACTGGCTGGCGAGAATCGACGCATAGGGCGCGATAACCGCGTTCTGGCCAAGGCCGCGCTTCAGGCCGAGAGTAGGCACGCCGAAATTGGTATATTGATAGGCGAGCGCATGGTCGCGGGCGTTGAAGGCCGCTTCCGAAATACCCCAGGGGATATTGAGGCGCTTGCCATGGTTCATCTGTTCCTTGACGATCAGGTTGTTCGTCTGGTTCAGAATACCGCCCTGCCGTTCCTGCATGACCAGCGGTGGCATCAGATATTCGAACATCGAACCGGACCAGGAGACCAGCGCGGCACGTGAGCCAATCGGCACGACCTGACGTCCCAGCTTGTACCAATGTTCGGTGGGCAGATCGCCCTTGGCAATGGCAAACAGCGAGGTCAGACGAGCTTCGGAGGCCAGAAGGTCGTAGCAGGCCTCGTCCAGTTCCATGGTTTCGACGCGATACCCGATGGAAAGCAGACGCCGTTCCTTGCGGAACAGGAAGGCGAAATCCATGGAAAACGCGAGGTCGCGGCTGCGGTCACGCAGGCTGGCCAAACGCTGGCGCAGCGGCTCGATATTGGACAGGTCGAAGGCGCTATCGGCGATATGGGATTCGCAGACCGCCACCAGTGCCTCACTCCAACGCAACAGGTCCGTGCTCTTGTCAGAGCGCAGCTCGTGGTGAAGATTGGCCGCCAGCTTCTGGATGTCACGCGCCAGAACCGCGAGGTTGATCACCCGGATCGAGGCGAATTCATGCTCGCGCTTGACCGAGGCCAGCGCATTGTTGAAGCCGATGATCCGCTCATAGAGGCGAGTGCGCAACGGGCGCACGGTCTTGCGGTCGTCAGGCAGTTCCTTCAGCGCTTCCATCAGGATGCCACCGACATCGCCGATGCCATCAAGGCTGCCCTGGAGATGGGCAGACGGGGCTTCAGCCCAATGGCGGCAGGCAGACGAAATCGCAATCAGATGGCCGGCAAGATTGCCGCTATCGACCGCCGAGATATAACGGTTGCCGAGCGATTTCAGCGTATCGGTATGATACCAGTTGTAAAGATGGCCCCGGAACTTGTCCATCTTCTCGACAGTGCCGATGGTCTGTTCCAGCTTTTCGATGGTCTGCTCGAAACCGAGCCAGCCGAAGTGACGGGCCGAGACAATCGACAACAGATAGACGCCGATATTGGTCGGCGAGGTACGCCGTGCCACCACTGGCTCCGGCGTTTCCTGGAAATTGTCCGGCGGCAGGAAATGTTCGCCAGCATTGGCGAAGGTCTCATAATAGCGCCAGGTGCGGCGCGCGATGCGGCGCAGTTCGATGACGGTTTCTTCCGGCACCAGCAACCGGTCTTCCGTCTCGGCGGACTGGCTGACATACCAGGCAACCAGCGGCGACAGCACCCACATCAGCGTGAAGGGCAGGCCGATCAACGCGCCGTAGCCAGCTTCATAGGCCGAAAGGCCGAAGGCGACGAGGGCGAGCGTCGGTGCATAACGCATCGTGCGGTAATAAGTCGGAATACTGCCTTGCGCCACCGACTGAATGCTGGCGGCAGTGCGCCATTCCAGCAGCAGCTTGCGGCTGACCAGCAGGCGATACATCGAGCGAACGATAGCATCGGCCATCATGCAGGCCATATCGGCGATGAAGACGATACGAAGTGCCACTTGCGCATTGGCACCGCGCAAATCGGCCCAGAGCGACTGGAAGTGTGCGCTTGGCACAATATCCGTCTGGCGTGGTACCAGCGCGTTGATCAGCGAAATGGTCGGCGCAACGAACAGCGAGAAGATCAGCAGCAATTGCCAGATCAGCGTATCGATCGGGCTCATGGCGAACCAGCCGATCACGGACGCGGCGAACCAGGCAATCGGGGTCAGCGACCGGCGCAGGTTGTCGACCATTTTCCAACGGCCAAGCGAGGTAATACCGCGCTTCGGATCGAGGATATAGGGCAGCAACTGCCAGTCGCCCCGCGCCCAGCGATGCTGGCGGGAAATTTCCACTTCGTAGCGGGTCGGAAAATCCTCGACCAGTTCGACATCGGTCACCAGCGCACAGCGGGCGAACGAGCCTTCGAGCAGGTCGTGGCTGAGGACGGTATTCTCGTCGATCTGGCCCTTGATGGCACGCTCGAAAGCATCGACATGGTAAAGGCCCTTACCGGTGAAGCTGCCTTCACCGGTAATGTCCTGATAGACATCAGAAACGGTAAAGACGTAAGGATCGAGACCGCGATTGATCGAAAACACCCGCTGGAACACCGAGGCGTCCTTGCCTGTGGTCAGCGAGGGGGTGACACGCGGCTGAAGAATCCCATACCCGCTGACCACACGACCGGTTTCCGGGTCATGCACAGGCCGATTGATCGGATGATACATCTTGCCGACCATCTTGGTCACGGCATCGCGCATCAGCCGGGTGTCGGCGTCCAGCGTCATCACATATTGCACGCCATCCGGCACCGTATTGGCGCCCGGCAGGTAGGATGTATCCTTGTCGCCGCGCAACAGCAGGTTCAACTCATGCAGCTTGCCCCGCTTGCGCTCCCAACCCATCCAGCAATCTTCCTGGGGATTGAACAGACGGCGGCGGTGCAGGAAATAGAAACGGGTCTTGCCGTCTTCGTTGTAGCGGGCGTTTAGCACAGCCATTTCCCGCTTGGCATATTCCAGCACTTCGAGATCGGCTTCGGTCTCTTCGACCTTGGCATCCGGCCAGTCGCTGAGCAGCGAAAAATACACTTCGCCACGCGGATTGGTGAGGTAATGGACTTCCAGATTGCGGACCAATTCATCGACATGGTCGCGCTTGGAGATCATGCAGGGAACGGCAACCAGCGTGCGGGCATCGTCCGGAATGCCCTCCTTGAACTCGTAACCGACCAGACGGGCGGGCTTCAGGACAAAGGTGGACAGCGTGTTGAACAGGCCGGTTGCACCTTCGGATGCCGGCAAAGCAAACAGCACGACAAGAATGGCGATCAGCGGCACCGAAAGGCCAGCATAAGACAGGTACCAGGCAACAAGCGCCAGCGCCAATGCCGTCAGCGCCAGGACAGGCAGGGCAATGGCCAGCCAGTGCAACCGTTTGAAGCTGCGGGTAACAGCAATATGCGCCGGCACGCGATAACCGACCGCGCGTTCCAGCGCTTCCTTCTGCGCCCCCACGAGAACGCTGCCGACATTGGACGGCGCATCGGAGAGATCACCGGTCGAGGCGGCGGCCTTCGACAGATCGATGGCGATCTGGGCTATTTCCAGCTCGCTTTTGTCGGAACGGCGGGCCAGCTTTTCAATCGTGTTGCGGTAGCTGTTGCGCGAACCGAAATCCAGCGCTTCGTAATCGCTGTGGCTGCGCAGAATCTTGTCAACATGGCTGACCTCTTCGACCCAGACCGACCATTCGGTATCGTCGATGGTGCGCAGCCCCTTGATGATACTGCCCATGCTGACATTGCCGGACGAAAGCCGGTTATGCTCGGCGGCCATCGCCTCTTCGGTGGTGCGGCCATTGGCCTCCAACCGCTGCTCCAGCCAGCTGACGGCAACGGCGGATGTCTGCGAACCGTTGCGCAAGCGATAGAGAAACTGGGTGGCGAATGTATTGTCGTCGGCGAGTGATTCCAGCTGCTTCAAATATTCGCGGCAGGCGGCTTCGTCGTTCAGCCGGACGATTTCGTCAGCGGCCTCATTGGCCTTGCGCCGCATCTGCCGGGATTTTTCCACCCGGGTCGAAATGCGCCGCAGGTTTTCCACCAGCACGAAGCGCACCATGGACGGCAGCGCCCACAATTCGCCGATTTCAAGCGAATGCTCGGACTGATAGCCTTCCGCCAGCGCCGTCATGCTTTCGCGCGTCACCGTGGAATGGGTATGAGCTACATAGAGCCAGGCCAGCGCCATGACGCGGGGAATAATCCGGTCGCCGACCTTGACCGTCGGCAATTGCCGATAGAATTTCTTGGGAAAGTCGCGGCGGACTTCCTGGATCGCTTCTTCGATAATGTAGTGATTGTCCAGCAGCCATTCGGCAGCAGGCGTAATCGTCGCTCCCGCCTCGACATCGGCGGCGGTGGTGCGATAAACGCGCAGGATTTCCCGCTCGTTTTCCTTATGCCGGGCGAAGAAATCGAAATCGAAGAAACCCGGAAGCGTGCTCATCACCGAAGTGGCGAGAGCCTTGGATTTCTCCTGCAACTCATCGATTGTCAGATAGGTGGCCCGGATCGAATCGTTGTGATCGATATTGCGGGTTTCTGTATCGCGTGGCGCTGTGGATGGCGTCATAGATGGGGACATGTTTTCGAATCTGTTACCAGCAAGAGTGAAATCTGCCGCATTGGGAGGATGCAGCACTTACATATGCGCAACGGGGCCTAGGGAAAGGCCCGCGGCTGCGGGAAAATCAATACGTCCATGACAGGCGCCTTTAAAAAAGGCTTGGTCAGGCGTTATACCAAGTCTCGAAGATGCTGACGCATCCTCGCCTTGAAGGCATTGCAAATATCTCAAATGCATCAATCGCTTGAGATATTTGCAAACGGAATACGAAGAGTCATCTTCAATGACTCCACGTATTAATCCGTCAATCCGGCAAGACGGGTGGAGATGCTCTAAACAGAGTTTCACGACGATAACCACTTCCTTTGCTTGGGCTCATCCATCTGCCGGTCCTTTGCAAATGATGTCTTCCCGGCAATTTTGTCGGCACGACTGTTCATCCTAGCCTTCCACCCTGCAATGCGCAGTTTGAACCGAAGCTGAACGGGTGTTAGGGTCTTCCTCTATAAATCCACGTAGGACTAATCCAAGACCCTCCGCCCGAGGTGGACTTTTCGAATCGGAAACAGACCATCCACATTTTAGGTTAACTATGTCTCTCTTTTTCTCCAATGCCATGAAAGATGTCGTCGAGATCAGGCGCTACCTCCATCAGCACCCGGAACTGGGGCTTTCGGAGTTTCACACCTCCGATTATGTCGCGGGAAAACTGGAAGCCATGGGCTATGAGGTGACCAGGGGCCTGGCCCGCACCGGCATTGTCGCCACCTTGCGCAATGGGACCAGTCAGCGTTCCCTAGGGCTACGCGCGGATTTCGATGCCCTGCCGATCACTGAGGAAACCGGCCTCGACTATGCCAGCCTCACTCCCGGCCTGATGCATGCCTGCGGCCACGACGGTCACACGGCCATGTTGCTCGGTGCTGCCGGTATTCTGGCCGAACGCCGCAATTTCGATGGCATCGTGCATCTGATTTTCCAGCCAGCGGAAGAAAACTTCGGCGGCGCGCGGTTGATGATCGAAGACGGATTGTTCGAGCGCTTCCCCTGCGATGCGGTGTTTGGCCTGCATAACGACCCCGGCATTGCATTTGGTCATTTCGCGTTCCGGGAAGGGCCGATCATGGCCTCGGTGGATGAATGCAAGATCACCGTGATCGGCCGGGGCGGCCACGGTGCCGAACCGCAAAGCACCAGCGATCCGATCGTTGCAGGCGCCAGCATTATCATGGCGCTGCAAACCATCGCGTCGCGCAATATCCACCCGCTCGATCCCGTCGTCGTCACCGTCGGGGCCTTTCATGCCGGTGCCGCCAGCAATGTGATACCGGAGCGGGCGGACATGGTGCTGACCATCCGCAGCTTCGACGATCATGTGCGCGATGAATTGGAAAGCCGCATTCGCTCGATTGCCGAGGGGCAGGCGGCAAGCTACGGCATGACCGTGGAGATCGACTATGAGCGGGGCTATCCGGCCACCGTCAATCACAAGGCGGAAACCGATTACGTGCGCGATCTTGCCAGACGCTTTGCCGGCGAAGGCAAGGTTTTCGATATGCCGCGTCCGACCATGGGCGGCGAGGATTTCGCCTATATGCTCCAGGAAAAGCCCGGCACATACTTCTTCCTCGGCACCAAACGCACCGAAAACGACCCGCCACTCCATCATCCGCGCTATGATTTTAATGACGATATCATCCCGACCGGCACGGCATTCTGGGTGGAACTGGTGGAAAGCCGCCTGAAGCTGGAATAGGGTATTCCAAGGATATTCAGAAACGCTCTGTTCAAGGCGATAATGCAGACAAACAAAAGGCGCGGCTCCCTGCGGAACCGCGCCTTTCTTCAACAGATAGAATAATTGATTTATCAGGCCTTCACCGCGACCTTGTCGTCATCGTTCAACAGGCCGCTGGTGTGCAACAAGGCTGCAAAACGGCCACCCTTGGCGCTCAATTCGTCATAGCCACCCATTTCGACAATACGGCCATGGTCCAGGAACAGCACCTGGTCGGCTTCACGCACAGTCGATAGCCTGTGGGCAATGATAAAGGTCGTGCGGTTCTGGCGCAGCCGGTCGATAGCGGATTTTACCCGCTCTTCGGTCTCCACGTCGAGCGCACTGGTTGCCTCGTCCAGCACAAGGATCGGCGCATCCTTCAGGATGGCACGGGCAATGGCGATACGCTGCCGTTCACCGCCTGACAGACGGTTGCCACGCTCACCGACATCGGTATCGAAGCCAGACAGACGGCTTTCGATGAAGTCGGTGGCCGCAGCAGCCTCAGCCGCCTTGACGATATCCTCGTCCGTCGCATTTTCGCGCCCGATGCGGATGTTATCGGCAATCGACCGGTTGAGAATGCCAGCATCCTGAAACACAGTCGCAATCGAGTTGCGCAGCGACTGGCGGGTAATGGTGGAAATATCGGCGCCATCGATCAGGATCTGCCCCTGCTGCGGCTCATGCACCCGTTGCAGCAGGTTGATCAACGTCGTCTTGCCGGCACCGGTCGGCCCGACGATGGCAATCGTCTGCCCAGCCTTGACCGTAAAGGAAACGTCCTTGACGCCCTGGGTCGTATTGGCAAAATCGAAGGAGACATGGCGGAATTCGACATCGCCGCGCACGCTCTGCAAGTCGCGATTGCCGACCGGCTCATCACGATCCTGCACGGAATCCTCCAGCACGTAGAAATCTTCAAGCTTGGCGCGCGCCTCGAAGATCTGCGTCGAAAACTGGCGCATCTGGTCGAGACGGGCGATCAGCAGATTGGCAAAGCCGATGAAGGCGATAACGTCGCCGACCCGCAACTCGCCGCTCTGCACCAGCATAGTGCCGATAATCAGGATGATCAGCATCGAAGCGGTAGAGGCGATGCGATTGAGGCCGCTGGCAATCGCCCACCAGTCCAGCACCGGATACTGGGCGTCGAGCAGCTTGCTGGTAAAGGTCTTCAGCGCCGAGGTTTCGGCCTGGATACGGTTATAGCTATGCACCACCGAGACGTTGCTGATCGTGTCGCTAACATGGGAAAACACCGTGTGGTAGTGGCTCTCGACGGAGGCCTGACCATCCTTGGTCTTGTCCATCACCATCTTGCCGATCGCCACATAGATCAGACCAAGCACGATCAGCACCAGGGTCAGGCGTACATCCATGGAAAAGGCGGTCGGCACCAGCAACACGAGCGCCACTGCCGTGGCCAAATGGGTTCTCATGAATTCCAGCCAGAGGCCGAACAGCGTCTCGCTGGCGCGCAGCAGCGTATGCAACGCATTGGACGTGCCGCGCTGGTGGTGCCAGGACAGCGGCATGGAAATGATCCGGCCAAAGGCTTCGGTCAGCAGGCTGGCCCGACGGCCATGCGCCAGCCGATCGGCTTCGCGGGCGACAAGCACGAAAGCAATGGTGTTGAATATGCCAAAGCCGCCCCAGAGGAACAGAATATCCTTGACTGGCTTGCCACTGGAAATTGCGTCAATGATCCAACCAAACAGGATCGGCTCGGCAATGGTGATCACCGCCAATATGATATTGGCTGCCACCACGATGCTGACCTTCAGACGGTAAGCGGCAAGATATTGCAAGGCTCGCCAGTAAATTTGTAACAGGGACATGGCGTCAGTTTCTCCTGATCGGCTTCGAATTGGCCGGTTGAGGCATCGTATCACGATATTTTAAGGAGACGAACCTGAACGCTGCCTATACAGACCCGCAGATGTTGTGCAAAGTCCGGTTTTGGAATTCTCTTTTTCACCATGCTTGCTATGGGTAAAATTTCAGGTAGCCGAATTAACAAACACATAAGCTTAACGTGTATTTTAAGAAATAGTGTTTGATAATAATTAGAGAATGTTAATGTTCAGTCTGGTGCTGGACCTAGGGGGTGCGTGTGAGTGTCAATCATCTCATACAGTTTTTGGCTGTATCTCAGGGATGCCGAAGTCGCGAGGAGCTGATCCTAGAATTGGAGAAACTCCTCGAATTTTATAAATTCGATTATTACGGCCTCGTGCGCAGTCCCAAACCTGACCAAAACCCCATGTCGCTGGTGCTTGCAGGACGCTGGCCGGAAAAATGGCCGCAGGTCTATATCACGAAAAAATTCGTGCTGATCGACCCTGCCATTCGCTATCTGGCGCAAGCGCAACGGCCGTTCCGTTGGAGCGAAACGCTGACGGCATTCAGCCAGGACCCACATTTCAAACGCATGCAGCGGATGATGATGGATGCCCAGCGCTTTGGTCTCGAGGAAGGCTATATCTTCCCCATCCACGGGCGGGGCGGATTGCTGGCCAACATGACCATTGGCGGACGACCGGTGGAACTGACCCCGATTGAGATCATGCTGTTCGACACGGTGGCGAAATGCGCCTTCTGGCGGCTGGCGGAAATCAATGGCGAAGACGAACTGCTGTCGATGGTGCAAAAAGTCGATGTGCGCCTGACCCGACGCGAGCTTGAAATTCTCAATTATCTCGGGGAGGGCATGACCTCGAACGAGATGAGCAAGTTGCTCGAGATTTCGAACCACACCGTCGATTGGTACGTCAACGAATTGCAGGATAAGTTGAACGCCAAAAACCGGCAACATATGGTAGCAATCGCTTATCGACTCGGCCTGATCAGCTGATATTTTCATCGTTCTGCTGACTTGCCTAAATTGCGCGATGTCTTGCAAACCGCTATGGATTCTCTTCGCAGGCGCACAATGAGCGCCTGATGAAGAGGAGGCCCATTTGTCTATTTCCAAGATCCTAGTTGCCAATCGCTCCGAAATCGCCATCCGCGTGTTTCGGGCTGCCAATGAACTCGGCATAAAAACGGTCGCCATCTGGGCTGAGGAGGACAAGCTCTCCCTGCATCGCTTCAAGGCGGACGAAAGCTATCAGGTCGGTCGCGGCCCGCATCTGAAGCGGGATCTCGGCCCGATCGAAAGCTATCTTTCCATTGAGGAAATCATCCGCGTCGCCAAACTGTCAGGCGCGGACGCCATCCATCCGGGCTATGGCCTCCTGTCCGAAAGTCCTGAATTTGTCGATGCCTGTAACGATGCAGGTCTGATTTTCATCGGCCCGCGATCCGACACGATGCGGCAATTGGGCAACAAGGTCGCCGCCCGCAATCTGGCGGTCGAAGTCGGCGTTCCCGTGGTGCCAGCCACCGAACCGCTGCCTGATGACATGGACACCGTGGCCAAAATGGCGGGCGAGATCGGCTATCCGCTGATGCTCAAGGCGTCCTGGGGCGGTGGCGGGCGCGGCATGCGGGTGATCCGCTCCGAAAGCGATCTGGCGCGCGAAGTCACGGAAGCCAAGCGCGAGGCAAAGGCCGCCTTTGGCAAGGATGAAGTCTATCTGGAAAAGCTGGTGGAAAATGCCCGCCATGTCGAAAGCCAGATCCTCGGCGATACCCATGGCAATGCCGTGCATCTGTTCGAACGCGATTGCTCGGTGCAGCGCCGCAACCAGAAAGTCGTGGAACGGGCACCCGCCCCCTATCTTTCCGAGGAGCAGCGCCAGGAACTTGCCGCCTATTCGCTCAAAATTGCCAGAGCCACCGGCTATATCGGTGCCGGCACCGTCGAATATCTGATGGATGCCGATACCGGAAAATTCTATTTCATCGAGGTCAACCCGCGCATCCAGGTCGAGCATACCGTCACCGAAGTGGTGACCGGTATCGACATCGTCAAGGCGCAGATCCATATCCTCGAAGGCTTTGCGATCGGCACGCCGGAATCGGGCGTTCCCCGCCAAGAAGACATCCGCCTGCATGGCCATGCCCTGCAATGCCGGGTCACGACCGAGGACCCGGAGCATAATTTCATTCCCGATTACGGTCGCATCACCGCCTATCGTTCGGCAGCGGGTTTCGGCATCCGGCTCGATGGCGGCACCGCCTATACCGGGGCGATCATCACTCGTTTCTATGATCCGCTGTTGGTGAAAGTGACAGCTGCTGGCGCTTCACCACAGGAAGCGATTAGCCGGATGGATCGGGCGCTGCGCGAATTCCGTATCCGCGGTGTCGCCACCAATCTCACCTTCCTGGAAGCGATCATCGGACACCCGAAATTTCGCAATAATACCTATACGACACGCTTTATCGATACCACGCCGGAACTGTTCGCCCAGGTCAAGCGCCAGGACCGGGCAACCAAGCTGCTGACCTATCTGGCCGACGTCACCGTCAACGGCCACCCGGAAACCAAGGGCCGTCCCAAGCCCTCGGACAAGGCGGCAAAGCCAGTCATTCCCTATATCGATGCCGGTATCACCGATGGCACCAAGCAGAAGCTTGATGCGCTGGGGCCAAAGGGCTTTGCCGAGTGGATGCGCAACGAACCGCGTGTGCTGCTGACCGACACGACCATGCGCGACGGCCATCAATCGCTGCTGGCCACCCGGATGCGCACAAATGACATTGCCCGGATCGCCAGCGTCTACGCCCGCGCCCTGCCCAATCTACTCTCGCTGGAATGCTGGGGCGGCGCGACCTTTGACGTGTCCATGCGGTTCCTGACGGAAGATCCGTGGGAGAGGCTGGCACTGATCCGCGAAGGCGCACCCAACCTGCTGCTGCAAATGCTGCTACGCGGCGCAAACGGTGTCGGCTATACCAATTACCCCGACAATGTCGTCAAATATTTTGTCCGCCAAGCGGCAAAGGGCGGCATCGACCTGTTCCGGGTGTTCGATTGCCTGAACTGGGTCGATAATATGCGCGTCTCCATGGATGCCGTGCAGGAAGAAAACAAGCTGTGCGAGGCCGCAATCTGCTATACCGGCGATCTCCTGAACAGCGCCCGACCGAAATACGACCTGAAATATTATACGGCTCTCGCCGCCGAACTGGAAAAAGCAGGCGCCCATATCATTGCCGTCAAGGACATGGCCGGGTTGCTCAAACCCGCTGCCGCGAAAGTCTTGTTCAAGGCGCTGCGTGAGGCGACCAGCCTGCCGATCCATTTCCACACCCATGACACATCGGGTATTTCAGCCGCCACTGTGCTGGCAGCCATTGATGCCGGTGTCGATGCCGTGGATGCCGCTATGGATGCGCTGTCGGGCAATACGTCCCAGCCCTGCCTCGGCTCAATCGTCGAGGCTCTAGCCGGAACCGAGCGCGACCCAGGGCTCGATCCGGAATGGATCCGTCGCATTTCCTTCTATTGGGAAGCGGTCCGCGGCCAATATGCGGCCTTCGAAAGCGACCTCAAAGGCCCGGCCTCCGAAGTCTATCTGCATGAAATGCCAGGCGGCCAGTTCACCAACCTGAAGGAACAGGCCCGTTCGCTGGGGCTGGAAACCCGCTGGCACGAGGTGGCGCAGACCTATGCCGACGTCAACCAGATGTTCGGCGACATCGTCAAAGTCACGCCCTCATCCAAGGTGGTAGGCGATATGGCGCTGATGATGGTGGCACAAGATCTGACGGTGGACGATGTCGAGAATCCGGATAAGGACATTGCCTTCCCCGATTCGGTCGTCTCGATGCTAAAGGGTGATCTCGGCCAACCACCCGGCGGCTGGCCGCAGAGCCTGCAAAAGAAGGCATTGAAGGGCGAAAAGCCGTATACGGCTGTGCCGGGCTCACTTTTACCGCCCGCCGATCTTGATGCCGAACGCAAGACCATCGAGGACAAGCTGGAGCGCAGTGTCAGTGATTTCGAATTCGCGTCCTACCTGATGTATCCGAAGGTGTTCACCGATTTCGCCCTGGCCTCCGATACCTATGGCCCGGTCTCGGTCCTGCCGACCCATTCCTATTTCTACGGCATGGGCGATGGCGAGGAATTGTTTGCCGAAATCGAAAAAGGCAAGACACTTGTCATCGTCAATCAGGCAGCCAGTGCTCCCGATGCCCAGGGCCTGGTGACGATGTTTTTCGAGCTGAACGGTCAGCCACGCCGTATCAAGGTGCCGGACCGCAGCCATGGAGCCTCCGGGGCCGCCGCCCGCCGCAAGGCGGAGGCCGCCAATGCCGCACATATCGGCGCACCGATGCCTGGTGTCATCTCGCGGGTCTTCGTCGCGGCCGGACAGGCCGTGAAAGCCGGAGACGTGCTGCTGTCCATCGAAGCCATGAAGATGGAAACCGCGCTGCATGCCGAACGCGATGGCAAGATTGCCGAAGTGCTGGTGAAAGCCGGTGACCAGATCGACGCCAAGGACCTGCTGATCGGCCTTGAGGCATAACAAACTACTGCATAATTCCTTAAATCAGAATCGATTTAAGGAGAAAATTATGTAGCAGATTCAAAGTATTACAGCGTCCTTTGTGCGTTTTATAAAACGCACGGCGCTGTAGAGAGGTGGCGCGCCCATCAGGATGCGCCGCCCTTATCTTGGAAACTTTTTCTTCGAAATTTTGCAGACGTTACGACCGGTCGGCCATTCCATCATCAACACTTTCCTCGATCCGTTCCATATCATCATCGGAGAGGCCGAAATGATGACCGATCTCATGGATCAGCACATGGGTGACGATATCGCCCAGCGTTTCTTCATTCTCAGCCCAATAATCGAGAATGGGGCGGCGATAGAGGGTGATTTTATTGGGGACCTCGCCGGTTTCCATGCTGAAACGCTCGGAAATGCCGCGTCCTTCGAACAGACCCAACAGATCAAAAGGCGTTTCGAGGGCCATGTCTTCAAACACGTCGTCGGTGGGAAAATCGGCAATCTCGATGATCAGGTTTCCGGTCAGGTCCCGAAATTCCTTCGGTAAATTGCCGAAAGCTTCGATCGCCAGCGACTCGAATGTGCTGATGGTCGGCGCGTGTTTTTCGCGCCAGTCGTCGGATTGGTCTACCCGGGCCATGGGAACTCCTACTACAGCGCCGCGCAGGACTGACATCGCGCACCCGCCATAACACTCGAATGGACTGTGGAGGCCTGTCACCGACCGGCTCGAAGGTCAGGTAAGGGTCGTTCCGCAGTAAGATCCCCCATATAGTCTGTTTAATTGCACTTTACGAGTGCCATTCAAAACCCGGCCAGTTCCGCTTGAAAATGCTGGTAATATGAACTGCCATTGAAGCCGACAGTTCATTTTCTTATTCGTTCACAGAGAGAATGCGTGAGCGACTTGGTGAAGGGGGCGGAGAGACCCCGACCCCTTTGCAAAGACTGAGAGAAATAGTCTCAGGCGGATGCTTTGTTCTGCCGGTTGGCAATCAGGTCGTCGACAACGCCAGGATCGGCGAGCGTCGATGTATCGCCCAGCGCGCCAAAATCGTCCTCGGCGATCTTGCGCAGGATGCGGCGCATGATCTTGCCGGAGCGGGTTTTCGGCAGGCCGGGAGCGAACTGAACCTTGTCGGGAGAGGCAATCGGGCCGATTTCGGAACGGACATGCTTGATCAGCGTCTGACGTAGTTCCTCATTGCCCTCATGGCCCGCCATCAGCGTCACATAGCAATAAATACCCTGACCCTTGATGCCGTGCGGATAACCGACCACGGCGGCTTCCGAGACCAGATGATGCGAGACCAGCGCCGATTCCACTTCGGCAGTTCCCAGACGGTGGCCGGACACATTCAGCACGTCATCGACACGACCGGTGATCCAGTAATAACCGTCCTCGTCGCGTCGGCAGCCATCTCCAGTGAAATACTTACCCTTATAGGTGGAGAAATAGGTCTGGACGAAGCGATTGTGGTCGCCGTAAATCGTCCGGGCCTGGCCCGGCCAGCTGTCGATCAGGCAGAGATTGCCATCGGCAGCGCCTTCCAGCACCTTGCCTTCATTGTCCACCAGTTCCGGCTTGACGCCAAAGAACGGCCGGGTCGCGGAACCGGGCTTGAGATCCGTGGCGCCGGGCAGGGGGCTGATCAGAATACCGCCCGTCTCGGTCTGCCACCAGGTATCGACAATGGGGCAGCGCTGATCACCGACCACGTTATAATACCACTCCCAGGCTTCCGGATTGATCGGCTCACCGACCGAGCCCAGCAATCGCAGGCTTGAGCGCGAGGAACGCTTGACGAAATCGTCTCCGGCCCCCATCAGCGACCGGATGGCGGTGGGCGCGGTATAGAAAATATTGACCTTGTGCTTGTCGATGATTTCCCAGAACCGTCCCTGGTCGGGGAAATTGGGCACGCCTTCGAACATCACCGTCGTCGCGCAATTGGCCAGCGGCCCGTAGACGATATAGGAATGGCCGGTCACCCAACCCACGTCTGCCGAGCACCAGAATATCTCGCCGTCCTTGTAGTCGAACACATATTCGTGGGTCATCGCCGCATAGACGAGATAGCCACCGGTCGTGTGCAGCACGCCCTTTGGCTTGCCGGTGGAGCCGGAGGTGTAGAGAATGAACAGCGGATCTTCCGCCTTCATCTTCACCGGCGGGCAATCCGGCTTCACCTTGGCGATTTCCTGATGGTACCAGAGATCGCGCCCCGGAGCCCAGCCGACCTTGCCGCCCGTACGGCGCACCACCAACACCTTGTTGACGATGACATATTGTTTCGCCGCAATGTCGATGGCGACATCGGTGTTTTCCTTGAGCGCCACCGGCTTGCCGCCGCGCACCCCTTCATCACAGGTGATCACGAAGGTCGATTCGCAATCGACGATCCGGCCAGCCAGGGCTTCAGGCGAAAAACCGCCAAACACCACCGAATGCACAGCACCAATACGCGAACACGCCAGCATGGCGTAGGTCGCTTCCGGCACCATGGGCATATAGATGGTGACGCGGTCGCCTTTCTTGACGCCATGCGCTTTCAGCACATTGGCAAGCCGGCAGACATTGTCATAAAGCTGGTTGTAGGTAATCCGCTTGTCGATATAGGGATTGTCCCCTTCCCAGATGATCGCGGTGCGCTCACCATGGGTTTTCAGATGGCGGTCGATGCAATTGTAGGAGACATTGGTCAGCCCGTCCTCGAACCATTTGATCGGCACCTTGCCCTTGAAACTGGTATTCTTGGCCTTGGTATAGGGCTTGAACCAATCGATCCGCTTGCCGTGCTTGGACCAGAATTTCTCCGGCTCCTCAATGCTTTCCTCGTACCATTTCAGGTATTTGTCGTTATCGATCAAAGCCTGGGCCTTCGCGGCCTTTAAAACGGGATAGGTCTTCGCAGACATGAAATCCTCCTGATGTGACGCAGCCATGACAGGCTGCGGAGAGCTCCTCACCTCTCTCAACATGCGACCTGGCATGATGCGGTGCAGTGGCTCTGCATCATGATATAGGTGTCATACTGCCAATTCTTATCAGGTCGCCACATGGCGGCAATTAGACAAAGGTCATTTGTCTTTCAAAGAATTGCATTTCTGCGTCAACCGGCGTATATAGCCGGTGATTTCCCGGAAATTCTGGTTGTATCCACGGCTCGCGCCCGACGGCGCGTACCTACAGAAGGATTGTAATTGCATGGCCCAGACACTGCTTATGCCAAAGGCAACGGCCGTATGGCTCGTAGACAATACGGCGCTGTCATTCGAGCAGATCGCCCAGTTCTGCAAGCTGCACCCGCTTGAGGTAAAAGCCATTGCCGATGGCGAAGCCGCGCAAGGCATCAAGGGTCTTGATCCCATTGCCACCGGCCAGCTTTCCCGCGACGAGATCGCGCGCGGCGAAAAAGACATTGCCCACAAGCTGAAGATTTCCGAGCCGAAGGTGCGCGTGCCTGATTCGAAGCGCCGTGGCCCCCGCTATACGCCGGTCTCCAAGCGTCAGGACCGCCCGAACGCCATTCTCTGGCTGGTGCGCAATCATCCTGAGCTGAAGGATGCGCAGATTTCCCGGCTGGTCGGCACCACCAAGAGCACGATCGAGCAGATCCGCGACCGCAGCCACTGGAACTCGGCCAATCTCGCCCCAATGGACCCGGTGACGCTTGGCCTGTGCAGCCAGATCGATCTGGACATGGAAGTGGAAAAGGCCTCGAAGGGCCGGCCTCTGCCGACGGCTGCCGAGCTGGGTGCCACCCTGCAATCAGCTTCGCAGACCGAACATCTCGATTTCTACGCCCAGGAAGAGGAAAAGGAAATCGACGCCAATGCCGTGTTCAAGAAGCTGCAATCGCTGAAATCGACTACTCCCGAAGAAGAAGACGATCAGTATTGATCCTCAGCTTTCATTGTGGAAAATTCAAACCCCGGTGGCTCCGCCCCGGGGTTTTATTCTGCGGGTTTTATTGGTGAAATCACCAGCCCTTACAGTCTGTTCAAGAATTGCTGCTGGCCTGGCGAAAATGGTGATTTCGAGAACCGGAACGGAGCGTACTTAAGGTACGTGAGTACCGGAAGCGGAGAAATTGCCATTTGCAGACGGCCAGCGGCGATTATTGAACGGGCTGTCAGCGATGGCCGAAAATCGCCGATCCAACCCGCACGCTGGTCGCGCCGAAAGCAATTGCAGTTTCGTAATCGCCGGACATGCCCATCGACAAGCGCGAAACGCCGCATTCCCCGGCAAGTTTTGCCAGAAGAGCGAAATGCGGACCAGGATTTTCCTCCGCAGGCGGAATGCACATCAAGCCCTCGATCTCCAGACCGAGTTCAGAGCGACAAAGATCAACAAAAGCCTTGGTTTCCTGCGGGGCAATACCCGCCTTTTGCGGCTCCAAGCCGGTATTGACCTGCACATAAAGCCGCAGCTGCCGGCCCTGCTTGGCCATTTCCTCGGCCAGCGCGCGGGCGATTTTTTCCCGGTCCACCGTCTCAATCACATCGAACAGCGCCACGGCTTCCGCTGCCTTGTTGGATTGCAACGGTCCGATCAAATGCAGCTCGATCTCAGGTGTTTCGGCTTTCAGCTCCGGCCATTTTCCCTGCGATTCCTGCACCCGGTTTTCACCAAACACCCGCTGGCCATGCAGGATGACCGGACGGATCGCCTCCGCATCGAAGGTTTTGGAAACGGCGACCAGCGTCACCGCCTCCGGGGTCCGATCGGCTTCTTGGGCCGCAGCAGCGATCCGGGTCCGTACCTCATCCAGTCGTTCTTCAATGGTCATTGCAAGCCATCCGTATTTTGAAATTCCGCCTGTTTTCGCGGCACTGGCCGCGAAAGGCAAGAGCCTTGCAAGCGCATTATAGGCACCGCAGCAAGGAATGCGTTCCAGGATGGCCCGATTCCGGCGCAAAACCTTGACGCTAGAGCTGTTTCATGGTGAAGGTCCACCCAAATTTTCAAGCAATTCGGACGTAGCATCCCATGAGTACAGAACGTTACAATCCGCGCGATGCGGAACCTCGTTGGCAGGAAAAATGGTCTGAGGCGAAAATCTTCGAGACCGATAACAACGATCCTCGCGAAAAATACTACGTACTCGAGATGTTCCCCTACCCGTCTGGCCGCATTCATATCGGCCACGTGCGCAATTATGCCATGGGCGATGTCGTGGCCCGCTACAAACGCGCCCGCGGCTATAATGTCCTGCATCCAATGGGTTGGGACGCTTTCGGGATGCCGGCCGAAAACGCTGCCATGCAGAACAAGGTTCATCCCAAGGACTGGACCTATCAGAACATCGCCTCCATGCGCGCCCAGCTGAAATCCATGGGCCTGTCGCTGGACTGGTCGCGTGAATTCGCCACCTGCGATGTCGAATATTACCAACGCCAGCAATATCTCTTCCTCGACATGATGGAAAAGGGCCTGGTCTATCGCAAGCAGTCCAAGGTCAACTGGGACCCGGTCGATCAAACGGTTCTGGCCAATGAACAGGTGATTGATGGCCGCGGCTGGCGCTCCGGCGCTTTGGTCGAGCAGCGCGAACTGACCCAATGGTTCTTCAAGATCACCGATTTCGCCCAGGATCTGCTGGATGCGCTGGATACGCTGGATCATTGGCCGGAAAAAGTTCGGCTGATGCAAAAGAACTGGATCGGTCGCTCAGAAGGTCTGGCCATTCGCTGGGAGATCGCCGCTGGCACCGGCCCGCAGGGCTTTACCGACGTGCAGGTCTATACGACCCGCCCTGACACGCTGTTCGGTGCAAGCTTCCTGGCAATCGCCGCCGATCACCCACTGGCCAAGGCACTGTCGGAAACATCCAGCGACATTGCTGCCTTCTGCGACGAATGCCGCAGGGCAGGGACCTCGCTGGCTGCGCTGGAAACCGCCGAGAAAAAGGGCTTGGACACTGGCATCAAGGTCAAGCATCCGCTTGATCCCGCTTGGGAATTGCCGGTCTACATCGCCAATTTCGTGCTGATGGACTATGGCACGGGCGCGATCTTCGCCTGCCCGTCCGGAGACCAGAGAGATCTGGATTTCGCCCGGAAATACGGTTTGCCGGTCGTGCCGGTCGTCATGCCGAGAGATGGTGACGCCGCAAGCTTTACCGTCGGCGATACCGCCTATGACGGTGACGGCGTGATGATCAATTCCCGCTTTCTGGACGGTTTGACGACACAGGAAGCCTTTGATGTCGTCGCAGGCAAACTCACCGCTGCACAGCTCGGTAATGAACCTGTCGCAGAGCGCCGGGTAAACTTCCGCCTGCGCGACTGGGGCGTGTCACGCCAGCGCTATTGGGGCTGCCCGATCCCGGTTATTCACTGTGATGACTGCGGTGTTGTTCCGGTTCCGAAACAGGATCTGCCGGTCAAGCTGCCGGATGACGTCACCTTCGACGTACCCGGCAACCCGCTGGACCGCCACCCAACCTGGCGCAACGTTTCGTGCCCGTGCTGTGGCAAGGCAGCCCGGCGTGAAACCGATACGATGGACACATTTGTCGATTCCAGCTGGTATTACACCCGTTTCACGGCACCATGGGAAGATAAGCCGACCGACCCGGCTGTGGCCAATCATTGGCTGCCAGTCGATCAATATATCGGCGGCATCGAGCACGCGATCCTTCACCTGCTCTATTCCCGCTTCTTCACCCGCGCCATGCGCGAGACCGGCCATGTGGCCGTCAGCGAGCCATTCAAGGGTCTGTTTACCCAAGGCATGGTCGTACACGAGACCTACCGTCTTGGCAGTGGCGCCAATGGCCAATGGGTGGCGCCTGCGGATATCCGTGTCGAGGATGTCGATGGCGCACGCCGCGCCTTCCTTCTGTCCTCCGGCGAGGAAGTGACGATCGGCTCCGTTGAAAAAATGTCGAAGTCGAAAAAGAACGTCATCGACCCCGATGATATTCTGGGCTCCTACGGCGCCGATACCGCCCGCTTTTTCGTTTTGTCGGACTCGCCACCGGACCGCGACGTGATCTGGTCGGAAGCCGGTATCGAAGGCTCGCATCGCTTCGTCCAGCGGCTTTGGCGGCTGGTTTCCGAGGCTGCCGACGTGCTGAGAACGTCTGCATCGACTCCGGCTAAGGATGGTGCGGGCAGGGCAGTTTCTCAAGCTGCCCACAAGACCTTGCAGGCTGTCGGTGCCGATCTGGACAAACTGGCCTTCAACAAGGCTGTGGCGCGGATCTACGAGTTGCTCAACACTCTGGCAGCGCCGCTGACGCAGGTGGCATCCGGAAACGCAGATACCAGCTTCGTCGCTGCGGTGCGCAACGCCACGGAAATACTGATCCAGATCATTGCTCCAATGATGCCGCATCTGGCAGAAGAATGCTGGGCGGTGTTGGGCCATTCCGGAATGGTGTCGCAAGCAGACTGGCCGGTTTTCCACGCTGAATTGGTGGCTGAAAACGAAGTGGTCATGCCGGTGCAAATCAACGGCAAGAAGAAGGCCGAATTGACAATCGGTCGCGATGCGGATCAGAATGCCGTCAGCCAAGCGGTGCTCGATCTGGATGCCGTCAAAGCCGCTCTTCAAGGGCAAACGCCTAAGAAGATCATTGTGGTTCCGCAGAGGATTGTGAACATTGTCGTCTGATTCACGCGTAAATCTATCCCGTCGCGCGGTTCTTGCCGCGTCCGTTGGTCTGCTTGGCGCCCTCGCGGGTTGTCAGGTCAGGCCGCTCTATGGGGAGGCTCTTGGCACCCGTAAGCTGATGGCCTCCATTGGCTTCTCTCCAGCAACGGACAGGGTGGGGCAGGAGGTTCGCAACCGATTGATCTTCCTCGCCGCTGGCGGGCAGGGCGAGCCGGCGCATCCTGAATATCTCGTCACCCTGGTCGTTCATACCGACACGACGGAAGTCCTGATCAACGAAAGTACCGACCGTGCGACAGCCGGTCGCGTGACAGTCAGCGCAGACTATACATTGAAGAAGGCAAGTGACCTTTCGGTTATGCGTATTGCCCATCGCCAGTCCGTCGCGCTGGTTGATTTTCCGACCCAGGAGTTTGCCAAGCTTCGCGCTGTAAGAGATGCTGAAAATCGCGCTGCGCGGGAATTGGCAGAGTTGATCTCTGCAGATTTGGCTAGCCTGCTGGTTCGTAAATAATAAACGCGGGTTTTGCCAACATGGAGAGCCCGGTATCCTTCGATAGGATGTGCATGAAATCGCAATGGCACAGCGCTATGGTTTGCTTGGGATCACATTGAACCAGACAATCATAGACATCCTTCAATCCGCTTGTCTCTTTGGAAAACCGATTCTACTTTCACTGACAAACTCCAGGGCATCATGCGTTTAATCAAACGCATGATGCCCTATCACTTTAAATTTGCTGCACTGCCTGTCTGATACACGGTCAAGCGGAGAGACTTGAAGCCCATGGTTGAAGTCAAGTCACACGAATTCGATGGCTTTCTGCAAAAATCAGTCCGCCACTACAAGATGTTTCTGGTCTATGGCCCGGATGTTGGCCTTGTGGCGGAGCGCGCGGCAGCCCTTGCCAAATCGACTGGCGTTGCGCTTGACGATCCCTTCTCGGTCATTCGGCTGGATAGCGGCGACCTGCAGAGCGATCCGGGAAAACTATTGGATGAAATGAACGCCCTCGGCCTATTCGGCGGTGATAGGCTTGTCTGGATCCGTGGTATCGCCAATGAAAAGAGTGTGGTCGATGGGCTGCAAATTCTTGCGAAGGATCCGCCAGACTCCAGTTGTCTCATCTTGGAGGCTGGGGATCTCAAAAAGGGATCAGCGACCCGGAAAATAGCCGAGCCAGCCCGCAATATCGCAGTTATTCCCTGCTATCAGGACGATGCACGCGCCATCAATGCCTTGATTGACGCGGAATTCAGCGCCGCAGTAAAGAGACTGACGCCTGCGGCTCGTTCACTGCTCAGTGAAAGTCTAGGCGGTGACCGCCGCGCATCTCGCAATGAGATATCCAAGCTGCTGCTCTATTGTCTGCATGACGATCTCGTCGATGAAACCCATGTCGAGCAGATTATTGGCGATGCCAGCGCCGTTTCGACGGACGAAGCGGTAGATGCCGTGCTTGCTGGCAATTCCGACGCCCTCTTGCATGCCGTCCAGAAAATTGCCACCTCCAAAACACCGATGTTCCTCGTTCTTCAGGGGTGCCTTCGACAGTTTCAATTGCTGGACATTATGCGAAGTGAGATGGATGAAAAACGCCAACAGGCTGGCCAAGTCATGCAAACGCTTGGCCGTCAGGTACATTTCAAGCGAAAGCCACTGTTTGAAAAATCTTTAAAGAATTGGCCGTCCGACGCCCTTTCAGTCGAGATGCGCCGATTACAGGCAGCTATTCTCGCCAGCAGACGTCAGCCATCTTTAGAAGACAGCCTGTCGCTTCAAACCCTTCTGGCTATTACCCTGCAATCGGCAAGGAGAAGCCGCCAGTAACTTTTCCTGCTTGCCATTTCACGCTCGGGAAATGGCAAAGAATATTGTCTTCTGCTTTATTTGGAAGATAAACGGCAACTCAAAAGTCCAGTCAGAGGCTAGCGCGCCTCAAGCAACCGGCAAATTTCTTCAAGCTGCTCCAGGGTTTTGTAATTGATTCGAAGCTGGCCACCGCCACCTTTGTGATTGATCGATACATCCAACCCCAAACGATCCGACAGGCTTCTCTCCAATGCGACTGTATCAGAATCCTTTGCAGGCGCCACGTGCGGCTTTGGCTGGCCTTGGCCCTTGATGTCGTTTTGCGCCAGACGCTCAGCATCTCGGACCGACATGCCCTTGGACACGATCTGACGGGCCAAGCTATTTGGGTCCGATGTCGAGACCAAAGCACGCGCATGACCGGCAGACAGAGAACCGTCTGCAAGCATATCGCGCACTGGATCAGGAAGCTTCAAAAGCCGCAGGCTGTTGGCCACATGGCTGCGGCTCTTGCCGATAATCTCCCCGAGATCATTCTGGGTATATCCATGTTCTGCAATCAGTTGTTCATATCCCATCGCCTCTTCGAGCGGATTGAGATCGGCACGTTGAACGTTTTCGACAATTGCCAATTCCAGAGCGGTGCGATCATCCACATCCCGAACAATGACGGGTATTTCCACCAATCCGGCGAGCTGGGCTGCCCGCCACCGACGTTCGCCAGCAATGATCTCGTAACGGCCCGTTGCAATCGTTCGCACCACGACTGGCTGCACAATGCCGTGCTGGCGAATGGAGCCGGCAAGTTCCTGAAGAACCGTTTCGTCAAAGTAACGACGAGGATTGCGTGGATTACGGGACACAAATTCAATCGGCACCATCCGGTCGGCGGAGACCACAGCTCTGCTTTCATCGACAGGAACAGGTTGATCCATTTCGCCAATCAAAGCGGCTAAACCACGACCAAGACGCCGTTTCGAAATATCGTCATTCATCACGAACCTCTTCGTTCACTCTTCACGCTGGAATAGGCTTCCACTCGCCGCGTCTACACCATTCAAATCGCCAAAACCACATCCATAGGCGCGGGATAGACGATCTAAGCCGCGCGACGTTGCCGCTCCCTTTGGATAACTTCTGACGCCAGTTGCAGATAAGCCTGGCTGCCTGCGCATTTCAGGTCATAAAGAATAGCCGGCTTGCCATAAGACGGTGCTTCCGAGACCCTGACATTGCGTGGAATGAGCGTGTGATAGACCTTTTCACCCAGATGGCTACGGACGTCTGTCACCACCTGCTGAGCGAGATTATTCCGGGAGTCGAACATCGTCAGAACAATGCCTTGGATATCCAAGGTGGGATTAACGTTGCGCCTGACCTGACCAATCGTTTCAAGCAATTGGCTAAGACCTTCCAATGCGAAAAACTCACATTGCAGCGGCACCAGAATAGAATGCGCCGCAGCCATGGCGTTCATTGTCAGCAAATTAAAAGAGGGAGGGCAATCGACCAGAACATAGGAATAGGCCAATCCATCTTGAGACTGTAAGGCAGCTTTCAAGCGAAATACGCGATCCGCTTTCTGGGCGATTTCCATCTCAAGGCCTAGCAAATCGAGGGTGGAGGGTACAATCGACAGATTAGGCACCGCAGTATCGATAACCGTTTCGGAAACGCTATGGCTTCCAATCAATAAATCATAGGAGGACAATTTGCGGTCACGGCGGTCAATTCCCAAACCCGTGCTTGCATTGCCTTGAGGATCGAGATCGACAATCAATACTCTTTCGCCAATCGCAGCCAATGCGGTTGCAAGATTAATGGCGGTCGTCGTCTTGCCGACACCGCCTTTTTGATTGGCAATCGTTATGATCCGGTTCTTCTCGTAGGGCATGAGGTCACCTGACTGATCTTACTTTGATCGTGCAAGCCCGCTCACTTCCAGGATGACAGAGTCGGCTTCAAGCACGCTAGGATGTATTATCAGATCAAACGTCCATCGGTCACGCGCATTGTTAACTTCAGACTGGTAATCCCGACCTTTATGCAGGAGAAAATTAAGATTTTTGTTTTTTTCGGCCCAAGGAGAGGCATAAGAGAAAAGCAGATCGAGATCCGCAAGCGCTCGTGCCGAAATTGTATCGCAATCCGACAGACTTTTATGTGCCTCTTCGATTCGCACGGGATGAACCCTGCCTCGGGCGCCGGTTTCCATCAGAGCCGTGCGGAGGAAAGCTGCTTTTTTGTTATTGCTCTCGACCAAATCAACCCAGCCGTCGCTCTTTTCCGACAATAAAATCGCAGTAATGACGCCCGGAAATCCGCCACCACTTCCCAAGTCGATCCAGTGCTGTGGGTTCGGACGAAGCTTAAACAGCTGCGCGCTATCAATGACATGTCGATGCCAGATCTGATCTTTCGTTGAATTGGCAACAAGGTTGATGACCTTGGACCACTTGCCAAACAGATCGACGAAATGATCCAGTTTTTCGTATGTTTCACGTGAAACACGTAGACCGGTAAGCCGCTGAAAGAGACTCGCGGACATTGCATCAACCGACATGTCGCAACATACCCTTGTTTAAGAAAGCGATAAGCAGAGAAATGGCCGCGGGGGTCATGCCCTCGACCTTCGCCGCCTGAGAGAGATTCTCAGGACGGGTCTTTTCCAGTTTCTGCTTTAGCTCGTTGGATAGGCCCGATAGGGAAGCATAATCGAAATCCTTTGGAATCAGTCTATCTTCATCTCGTTTGGTTGCGGCAATATCGGCATTTTGTCGATCCATATAAACAGCATAGGTCGCGTGAATTTCAACAGCCTCCGCGACCTTACTATCCAAAGCATCAAGTTCAGGCCAGAGCCGGGAGAGATCGGCAATCGAAATATCGGGATAGGCCAACAGCTCAAGAGCAGTGCGCCGGCGCCCGTCCTGATTAACAGGGATGCCAACGGCAGCGGCTTCATTGGGTGTTAGTTTCCTCGTCTCAAGCATATTGATGGTGTCATCAATCTGATGCCTGTAGTCTTTAAACCGTTTTTCTTGGTCTGAAGCGATACATCCGAGCGCGATACCAATAGGCGTCAAACGCATATCGGCATTATCTGCCCGAAGCGACAAACGAAACTCCGCACGTGAGGTGAACATCCTATAGGGTTCAGTCACGCCATGGCTGATCAAATCATCAATCATCACGCCAATATACGATTGAGCCCGGCTGAAATGAACCACGTCCTGGCCGCCTGCCGTGCGTGCGGCATTCAATCCTGCCACCAGGCCTTGTGCCGCAGCTTCTTCGTAACCAGTGGTTCCATTGATCTGCCCAGCGAGATAAAGACCACTCAGGCGTTTCAACTCGAGGCTTGCCGACAATTCCCGCGGGTCTATGTGGTCATATTCGATTGCATAAGCGCTCTGGAGAATAGTCACATTTTCCAAGCCAGGCAGTGTTCTCATGAACTCTTTCTGCACGGACTCCGGCAAAGACGTCGATATTCCATTCGGATAAACCGTATGGTCATCCAGACCCTCAGGCTCAAGAAAAACCTGATGGCCATCCCTATCTCCAAACCGGCTGATCTTATCCTCAATCGAAGGACAGTAGCGTGGGCCGACACCTTCGATCTGCCCAGAATACATGGCAGAGAGATGAATATTATCTCGAATGATTGTGTGGGTTGCGGCAGTGGTTCGAGTGATTCCACATTCGATCTGACGATTGGTAATCCGATCGGTCATGAACGAGAACGGGACTGGTTGCTCATCAGCCGCCTGCATTTCGAGCTGTGCCCAGTCAATAGTTCGACCATCCAACCTGGCCGGAGTTCCGGTTTTCAACCGACCCAGCCTTAGGCCCAACCGCCCCAATGTCGCGCTCAAACCGAGCGAAGGGGCTTCGCCAACACGTCCGGCCGGAATTTTTGTCTGTCCAATATGGATGAGACCGCGCAAAAAAGTACCGGAGGTCAATATCACTGACGCGCTGGGCAGGCTTTGCCCGTCTGCCAAAATAACCCCTTTAACCGTGCCATTTTCGACGTTAAGATCGAACACATCCCCTTCGATGATCTCGAGCTGCGGATGATTGAAGAGAACATTTTGTACGGCTTGGCGGTAAAGTTTTCGGTCGGCTTGAGTTCTCGGCCCTCGTACCGCCGGTCCTTTCTTACGGTTAAGCAACCGGAACTGAATTCCAGCGGCATCGGCACATCTGCCCATGAGTCCGCCGAGCGCATCAATTTCCCGGACAAGGTGCCCTTTGCCCAAACCGCCAATGGCCGGATTGCAAGACATAACACCGATCGTATCGCGTCGATGCGTCACTAGGCATGTTCGCGCACCAAGGCGCGCACTCGCATAGGCAGCTTCACTGCCCGCATGCCCACCGCCAATCACAATCACATCAAATCGCCGCGGCATCATTTTCATCTCGACCACCAGTGTTTCACGTGAATCATTTTCCGACACAAAATTCCGAAAAGATTTTGCCCAAAAGCGTTTCGGTATCGATACGCCCAACCAGGCGACCCAGCGAGTCACTGGCCAAACGCAGGAAATCCGCCCTGATTTCCAAGCTCAGTCGCCCATCCAAAGCCTGATCAATGAAAGAAACTGCATTTCGCAGGCATTCAATATGTCGCAAGCGACTTGGGATGACTGATTCATTCTGACTAAACCGTTTCCGAATCGAATCAAGAATTACGCTTCGGACCCTATCCACATCATCTGCAACGTAAGTCGAAATGACGAGATCTCGTCCAATCTCATCACTTGCCGACACAAGATCAAGTTTTGTGCCTATGGTGATAAACGGAACCGAAACAATATTAATTGTGTGGCCTGGAGATGAAACGTCATCAAGCAACAGAACGAGATCAGCTTCTTCAACCTTGCGCAATGCTCGCCGTATGCCTTCCTGTTCGATGACCTCTTCGGTCTCTCGAATACCGGCGGTGTCATACAGGCGAACAACATATCCTTCAAGGTCTATATCACATTGCAGAATGTCCCGTGTCGTCCCGGCATAATGAGTAACGATCGCTACATCCCGACCGGCAAGCGCATTGATGAGGCTCGACTTGCCAGCGTTAGGAGGCCCAGCAATCACAACATTGAAACCGTCACGAATGATCTCACCTCGCCGGTCATCGACAATAGCCGCTGAAATCTGCGTGCGGAGGTCTGTAACGGTATCCCAAACCTGGTCTGACACCGAGCCGGGAATATCGCCTTCATCAGCAAAATCCAACTCAGCCTCAATCATCGCGCGGCCATAGATCAATTTCTCACGCCAGCTCTCATAGATACCGGTCGCGTGACCGCTGGCTTGGGCTAGAGCTTGACGCCGCTGCATTTCTGTTTCCGCTGCCAGCAGATCGGCTAGGCCTTCAATTTCAACCAAATCCAGCTTGCCGTTTTCAAAAGCCCGTCTCGAAAACTCTCCAGGTTCTGCAAGCCGGCAACCGGAGAACGAGGCCAGTGTCGAAAGCAAAACACTTACCACGGCACGACTTCCATGCACGTGCAGTTCCCCGCAATCCTCACCAGTGAACGAGGAGGGGCCGGAAAAGAAAAGCACCAGTCCGCGGTCAATCACCAGTCCATCACGGTGCCGAATCGATCGTAACGTGGCCTGGCGTGGCGCAGGAACCATCCCACAGAGTTCTGTTAGAACGGCTTGGACATCAGGACCCGATAACCGAATGACGGCTACACCACTCGGAAGCGATCCGGTGGAGAGGGCAAAAATAGTATCGCCTGCCATTGCTTGAACTCACTCCTTGAACGCGCAACCTGCCTGGTGCTTGGACACGCCAAAACCTTCATAATCAACAGTGTGCCTCAAATGCAAAACCCCCGACCTTGCGGTCGGAGGTTGAAACTATGAATCCGGCTTAAGAAAGCGAGAGCGATCAGGTATTCATCGATTCGAAGAAATCGCCATTGGTCTTCGTCTGTTTCAATTTGTCGATCAGGAATTCGATAGCGTCGGTTGTTCCCATTGGAGCAAGAATCCGGCGAAGAACAAAGATCTTCTGCAGATCCTGACGCGGCACCAGCAGGTCTTCTTTGCGCGTTCCGGATTTCAGAATATCCATGGACGGGAAGATACGCTTGTCGGCAACCTTGCGGTCAAGCACAATTTCGGAATTGCCGGTACCTTTGAACTCTTCAAAGATCACTTCGTCCATACGGCTGCCGGTATCGATCAATGCCGTTGCAATAATCGTCAGCGAACCACCTTCTTCGATATTACGCGCTGCGCCAAAGAAGCGCTTGGGGCGTTGCAGCGCATTGGCATCCACACCACCCGTCAGGACCTTGCCAGAAGACGGAACGACAGTGTTATAGGCGCGGCCAAGGCGGGTAATGGAATCGAGCAGGATGACAACGTCACGACCGTGCTCAACCAACCGTTTGGCCTTCTCAATGACCATTTCCGCGACCTGAACGTGGCGCACGGCCGGTTCGTCAAAGGTCGATGAAACGACTTCGCCCCGCACGGAGCGCTGCATATCCGTCACTTCTTCAGGACGTTCATCGATCAGAAGAACGATCAGATAGCATTCCGGATGGTTAGCGGTAATGGAATGAGCGATATTCTGGAGCAGGACGGTTTTACCAGTCCGCGGCGGCGCGACGATCAAACCGCGCTGGCCTTTGCCAAGCGGCGCAACCAGATCGATGACCCGGGACGAAAGGTCCTTGGAAGTTGGAATCTCCAGTTCCATCTTGAACCGCTCATTCGGGTAGAGCGGCGTCAGGTTATCGAAGTGGACCTTATGGCGGATCTTTTCCGGATCCTCGAAATTGATCGTATTGACTTTCAGCAGCGCGAAATAGCGCTCGCCTTCCTTGGGTCCGCGGATCGGTCCTTCGACGGTATCGCCGGTCTTCAGCGAAAACCGACGGATCTGCGACGGCGAAATGTAGATGTCGTCCGGACCCGGCAAATAGTTGGCATTGGCCGAACGCATGAACCCGAAACCATCCTGCAGGACTTCGACAACGCCTTCACCAATGATTTCGACATCCTGGCTGGCCAGCATTTTCAAAATGGCAAACATCAATTCCTGTTTGCGCATCGTGCTGGCATTTTCGACCTCAAGCGATTCCGCAAAGGCCAGCAGATCGGTTGGCGATTTGCTCTTGAGTTCTTGTAGCTTCATTTCAGCCATGAAGGGGACCATAATTTAAAACTGTTGGGGAAGGCGTGCGGGGGATAAATTCGGTTCTGCCAGCGAAACCGGCGAATACGAGAAATGCATGCCATGAAGAGGGGTAGCGGGAAAATAGCGATTCATAGGGCGCGCCGCAAGAGGCGGCAGAAATTTCATTCACATTTCGGTCAACTTGTCAGTGAGAACCTTGCTTTAGAAGGGTTTTACAATGACCAGAATGACAATCACAATCATCAGGACTGTCGGGATTTCATTGAAAGCCCGCCAAAATCGCGGGGTTTTCAGATAATTGCCTTTGGCAAAGGATTTCGTGGCCATGCCGAGATATTCGTTAGCGAGGGTGAGACAAACAACCGCAGCTAGTTTTGCGTGCAGCCATCCGCCTTGGAATCCAAAAACCGACCAGGCGAGATAAAGACCCAGAATCCAGGACAGGGCCATGGCAGGACGCATGATCACATTCATCAGGCGACGCTCCATAACCGCAAATGTCTCGGCTTGGAGCGATCCCTTCGGGGCATCGAAATGGTAGATCAGCAGCCGCGGCATATAGAGCAGACCCGCCATCCAGGAGATGATCGCGATGACATGCAAGGCCTTTATCCAGAGATAGGATTGATCGGGACCAGCCCAAAACAAGGCAATCACGATCAGGCAAAAAATGGCAAGGGCCACCAGGGCCCGCAGGCGTGCGGTCTTCCCAGCTGTTTCTCCGCTTTGCCTGCCACTCATCTCATTGCACCTTTTGCCTGACATGCTGCACCAGCTCTCGCACCGTTTCCGGATCGGCTTGTGGGGTAATCCCATGGCCCAGATTGAAGATCAGCGGACCGGTCCCGAGCCGATCCAGGATCCGGTCTATGCCATCACGCATCGCCTGACCACCGGCAACCGCCAGCATCGGATCGAGATTACCCTGAACAGGTCCGTCTTTTTGCAACTCGGCGGCAAAAGACAAAGGCACACTCCAATCCAGCCCAATTGCATCAGCTCCGGTCCGGCGACGGTAATCCTTCAGGAGTGTTCCAGCCCCTTTCGCAAAACTGATGATTTTCGCGTCGGGACGGCTGAGACGCAGTTTGTCGATGATCCGTTTGACCGGCTTGACACAAAAATCTGCAAATTCCTCTTCGCCCAGAACCCCAGCCCAGGAATCAAAGATTTGCACCGCATCTGCACCAGCATCGATCTGGGCCTGCAAATATTCGGCAGAAAGATCAGCGAGGTGATCTAGAAGCCGCAGGAAAGCCTGGCGATGACGATAGGCAAACAGCCGGGCCGGGGCCTGGTCGGGTGTGCCATGCCCGGCGATCATATAGGTTGCCACAGTCCAGGGGGCACCACAAAATCCAAGCAGAGTGGTTTCATCCGGCAATGTCTGGCGCAATCGCGACACTGTTTCGATCACCGGGTTCAGATGCGGGAAAACCGATTGTTCGGGTAAAGCCAGAATCTCATCTGCGGTGATCGGCGTCATTTCAGGGCCTTTGCCTTCGGTGAAGGTGACGTTTCGATTCAGGGCATCGGGAATGACGAGAATGTCGGAAAACAGAATGGCAGCATCGAATGCGTAACGGCGGATTGGCTGGAGCGTGACTTCCGTCGCCAGTTCGGGTGAATAACAGAGATCGAGGAAACTTCCGGCCTGTGCCCGCGTTTGACGATATTCGGGAAGATAGCGGCCAGCCTGACGCATCAGCCAGATTGGCGGTGGTGAAAGGCTCTGGCCTTCAAGCACTTTCAGGACTTTACGGTTTTCAGCGCTCAAAGTCATGCCTTTCAAATTATAAAAAGAGAGATCTTTCTTTTTTCTATTTCTAAGAGTCTGTGAGTAGCAAGGGTTAAAGAGAATGCACAGATTAACGATGTTTTAAGGCGGGAAGGCCTGCGGTGGGGAGTGAACGATGGGGAATTTGGATAATTGTACCGACATATCATAAAAAGCCAATTATAATCAGAATGATAAGGTCAG
>NC_011991.1 GCF_000016285.1 Allorhizobium ampelinum S4
GGTTGCTCTCCGCGTCCTGCCATTTCCGAAATGGTGAATGAATCGTCGGGTATAGGGTTACGGTTTGACCGATTCTCTCTTTTTACGCATTTCTTGGGCTGAAGTCCGACGGGCAGAAAAACTCGTTGTCAGCTGACAATCGGCTTAATCTATTGAAGTTTAAGGATCTTCGGGTTTGGCCAAAATGGTTAAATTGCGTTAACCAAAAACAACTTGACGTAAAGGTGCGCTATGGGATCATTTGCGGCGATTACAGAAAATTATCGGATTTACCGTGAATGGCGATTAAGACCGCAAATAGCACTGCAGCCGGAAAAATCGAACGCGTTTCGATCGACAAGACCATTGCTGACGATGCCGCAAAACTCAGCAGCAACCTTCAGGAACTATCTGCTCGTCTGTTTTCGCCTGACGCACAAAAGGCGCTGCGTCGCTTCAGCAGCACGGAGGCTGCCAAGTTGCTCGGTGTAACAGATAGCTACGTGCGTCATTTAGCTGCTCAAGAGGATTCGGTCACTTCCGAAAAAACATCCGCTGGTCGGCGGACCTTCTCCTTGAGCGAGATCAACACGATCCGCCAGCTCCTTGGGAAGACAAAGCCTGCCTACCTCGCAGGACGCCGGGAAGCCGATCATCTTCAGGTTATCGCGGTGACCAACTTCAAGGGTGGATCAGGTAAGACGACGACATCCACGCACCTCGCTCAATATCTGGCGCTGCGCGGTTATCGTGTTCTCGCCGTTGATCTGGATCCGCAGGCATCAATGTCTGCAATGTTGGGATATCAGCCAGAATTCGACGTCGGTGAAAACGAGACGCTGTTCGGCGCTATTCGCTACGATGACCTTCGTCGCCCTGTTGGAGAGGTGGTTCGTGAGACCTATTTCCCAGGCTTGGATCTAATTCCCGGTAATCTTGAGCTTCACGAATTCGAGCACGATACGCCAAGAGCTCTGGCAGAGCGAAATGGCTCTGAAACCGACATGTTCTTCATGCGTGTCGGTAATGCGCTTGCTGATCTCTCTGAACGATATGACGTCGTCGTTATCGACTGCCCGCCGACGTTGGGTTTCCTCACGCTCTCGGCCCTATGTGCTGCAACGGCAGTACTAATTACAGTGCACCCCCAAATGCTCGACGTTGCATCCATGAATCAGTTTCTGGCGATGACGTCGGATCTTCTGTCGGTGGTCAAAGAAGCTGGCGGGAATCTCGAGTACGACTGGATGCGATATCTGGTCACGCGGTACGAGCCGAACGATGGTCCACAAGCGCAGATTGTTGCATTCCTCCGAAGCCTGTTCGGTGACCGTGTCCTCACCTCGATGATGGTGAAGTCTACGGCAATCTCTGATGCCGGCCTTTCAAAACAGACAATCTATGAGGCTGCACGAGAAACTATGAACAGGCAAACCTACGATCGCGCCGTGGAGGCCATGGATGGGGTCAACCTTGAAGTCGAAGCTCTTCTCAAAAGCTCATGGGGGCGGGCATGAAGGGCCGTGACATTCTCAAGAATATGGTCAGCTCTGCTGGGGATGAAGCACCGAAGGCGAGCGTTCAGTCCCATCCACAGCACAAGCCTGCGGGCGCCGTTCGCGCCATGAACCTTTCGCTTGGCCGTCTCGGTGATGAAGCCGCCGCGGCCAAAGAGCTGCGGTACGCGCTTGCAGCCGGGGACAAGGTTGTCGAGTTGAGCCCGGGCCAGATTGAGGCCTCGTTCATTCAGGATCGTATTCCAACAAACAACGATGCTGCCCTTGAGGAACTGATTGCCTCGATGCGTCAAAGCGGCCAGCAGGTCCCAATCCTGGTGCGGCCACATCCTTCGAAGGAGAACCATTACCAGGCGGCTTATGGGCACCGCCGATTGCGTGCGGCCATCGCTCTGGAACGCCCGATCCGAGCGATCGTGCGCCAGCTCTCCGACGAGGAACTGATTGTCGCGCAAGGTCAAGAGAACGGGCCACGCATCGATCTCAGTTTTATCGAGCGCGCCCTGTTTGCAAAAAGACTTTTGCAGCATGGTTTTGATCGCGACAGAATCTCCCAGGCCCTGTCTGTCGACAAGCCTGAGACATCGCGGCTCCTACAGGTCGCGGACGCCATCCCGACAGATATCATCCTGGCAATCGGGCCTGCTTCGAAGATCGGACGGCCCCGCTGGTTGGCCTTTGCCGAACTATTGAAGGACAAAGCAGCGGCCGACCGGATTGCCGACACCGTCGCCGAAGCTCAGTTCGGAGCAATCGATACGAACGAACGGTTTGCCCGTTTGTGGGCGCAGGCCCAAGGCCCCAAAGCTTCGAAGAAGGACACCGGCGGTAAGATCCGCACGCGCAAGGGCATCGTTCTCGCATCAATGGAACGAACAGCCAAAGGCGCCAAAATCACGGTTACATCAGAAGAGTTCGCACAGTTCCTTGATGCCAGAATGAGCGATCTTGTTGAGCAGTTCGAAAAAGAAAACTCTTCTGAAACAAACCATTAGTTCGATTGTCAGCTGACAATCCGATCGCAACCAGGAGATCAAACCGCAAAAGAAAAGGCCCCCAAACGTCGCCGTCGTGGAAGCCCTTCTTATAGTGTCGCAACTAGAGAATCGCATTTCCCCGAATCCCAGTCAAGAGTCTTTGGCGCTGTTTTGGCGAGCGGATTTCTTTTGCCTATTTTGTGAGGGCTGAAGAGATGCACACGGGAAATGTAACGACGCCCTTTGGGCGGCGGCCGATGACGCTTGCTCTGGTAAAACGGCAGATCGCTGACACCGAGATCAGGTCAGGCAAGAGCGCTGACAAATGGATGATCTTTCGTGACGTCAAAGAAGCGCGCGAGACCTACAAGCTGCCTCCTTATTCGATAGCGGTGCTTGATGCACTACTGACCTTTTATCCTGAAAAGGAATTGCGCCAGGACGCGCAGCTGATCGTATTTCCTTCGAACGCTCAGCTGATGGTTCGGGCCAACGGGATGTCAGGAGCTACCCTTCGTCGGCATCTGGCAATCCTTGTCGACGTCGGAATGATTGTCCGCAAGGACAGCCCCAATGGCAAACGATACGCCCGCAAAGACGGATCAGGGGAAATCGAACGCGCATTCGGATTTGATCTTTCGCCGCTTTTGGCTCGATCCGAGGAGTTTGCGTTGGCCGCTCAACAGGTGGCGACCGATCGCCGCGAATTCCTCAAGGCCAAGGAGAGCCTTACCCTGTGCCGGCGGGACGTTCGAAAGGTTATCAGCGCCGCGATCGAGGAGGGGGCTGAAGGCGACTGGGAAGCGGTCGAATCTGTCTATCTGGACATTGTCCGCCGGATTCCCCGTACCCCGTCAGCTTCCGACCTTGCACAAGTCCTCGACGAGTTGCAGCTTCTTTTCGACGAAGTCATCAACCGCTTGGATTTGGTCGATAATTCTGAAGATATAAGCAGCAATGCTGCTCAGAGCGAGCGCCACATACAAAATTCAAAAACCGAATCCATCAATGAACTTGAACATAGCTCTGAAAATAAGCAGGGCGCGAAGCCGAGTGAAACCGGTCGGCCGAAGAGGGAGCCGGTAAAGGCATTCCCACTTGGTATGGTGTTAAGAGCTTGCCCGCAGATAAGCGACTACGGGCCAGGCGGCCAGATCGCAAGCTGGCGAGACCTGATGTCGGCTGCCGTGGTCGCGCGTTCGATGCTCGGCGTCAGCCCGAGCGCCTATCAAACCGCCTGTGAAACCCTGGGACCAGAGAATGCAGCCGCTGTCATGGCCTGCATTCTGGAGCGGGGGGGGCACATCAACTCGGCCGGCGGTTACCTCCGTGCTCTGACGCAACGGGCGGAGAAGGGCGAGTTTTCCCTCGGCCCGATGCTGATGGCCTTGACGCGCGCCAATGCCGGGAACGATCGACAGGCGGGATGAGATGGTGATATTCGGCCCTGTTTCCGTCTCACGCAACACTGGTGAGGAAGTTATCCAGCAGGACGTTGAACTCCTTGTGCCTTTGCCAGTGGAGACCGTGTCCGGCATTTTCCACGCGGACAGCGCCGCGGTTCCAGAGGTTCCCGTAAGTCAGGTTATCGATGTAATCGAGATTGATCACTGGATCGTCCGCGCCGTTGACGATGGCCAGCGGAACGGCAGAGGTCTCGACAAGAGCGCGCTGATCGGAATGCCTTCCGGCAAGGGCTGCATCGATCATTAACTCGCGCGAGCGTCCGTCCGTTCGTCTGACAGCGCTTTTCCAGAACGTGTCGTGGACGGCATCCGATCCGAGCGCCAACGCAACGACCATGTCGATTTCTTGCTCACTCAGGATCTGTTTTCCCGTGTAGGCGAACTCCGGATTGGGAAGAAATCCGAGCGCTGCACCTTCGGGGCCCGGTGGGATTGGCGGTGTGCCGAAGATCATCGTGCCCGCGGTCTTTTCCGGCAGGAGCCTCATCAGTTCCAGGGCGACGTGGCCGCCGAGAGAGTGGCCGAGTATGGCGAAACGATCGACGCCGAGTGCTTCAATCACTTCGCAGATGGCGTCGGCATATCCATTGAAGTTGTAAGTGCGTAGCGGATCGATGGCATCGGAGGATTGACCATGGCCCGGCAGGTCGATGGCGATAATACGGTACTTGCCAGCTAGGGCCTCAATCTGGAAATGAAATGTCTCCTTGCAGACGGAATTGGCGTGGATCATGAGGAGGGGGATTTCGCCTCCGGGTGTGTCGTAGATTGCGATCTGTCCGTGGGATGTTGTGATCGTTTTTTCACTCATCATCAATGCTCCGTGTTCACCTTCAAATTCTTGTCCTGGCCATGTTGCTGAAGGACCTAAACGATCTCTGTGACCACAATCTGAAGCTCGTTAGAGGCCAATTTTCCAGATATTGGGCACATGAGTTGAGTTTTACTGAAGTGTTTCAACCCTCTTTAAATTCACGAGTTCATAGAAATCCATATTTCTCACGGTGATATTTATGCGTCGTATTGTAGAGAAGTCGATTGTAACCGGATTGCTATCGGTGTTGGCCTCGCTGGCGATCTCGTTCAGCATTGTGCCGTTGCTGGGTGGTCAGGTTGCGGGCGCGGGCCTGTTCATGACCATATTTTGTCCGCTGGCGATATCGATCCCGGCGTCGGCGCTGCATTTCACCCAGTCGGAAAAAGTGCGACGGGCAGAGGCAGCGACGAAAGAAGCTCTGAACAAACTGGCCGATGCTTATGAAACCCTCCGTATTCAGTCCCGCAGAGACGGGCTGACCGGCGCTCTCACGCGAAGCGCATTCATGGAAGATCTGGCTTTGACAAGTCAACGAGGTGGGACCGGAGCCCTGCTGTTCCTGGACCTGGACCACTTCAAATCGATCAACGACCGGTATGGTCATGCAACCGGTGATGAAGCTCTTCGCCGCACTGGGCTTGTCCTCGCCCGCTACAAGAGCCAGTCAGATGTCGCGGGACGTCTTGGCGGTGAGGAATTTGGATTGTTTCAGAGCGATTTGAAGTTCGAACAAATGCGTGATCGTTGCGAGGAGGTTCGGGAGGAAATCGCCCGTATCGTTTTGCATGCACCATCTGGTTCACAGGTGCGGATTTCCGCGAGCATAGGGGCGTGTCATTGCGATCCCGGATTTGATCTATCGGACTGCCTAAAAGCCGCTGACAAAAACCTCTATCAGGCAAAAGCCCTCGGCAGAAACAGGGTTGTCGCATAGGCATCCAGATAGTGGACTACGCCCGAGCAACTGTGTGGTGGCGGAACGCTACCATCTGGCGAAGCGTGTTCGGTGCGTTTCTTTTACTACTTTTTCTGTCTATCAGAAAGCGCTTGATGTGCGCTAAAATGTGCATATATTGTGCATAGCAGATGAAGGGACGAACGATGGCACAGGCTCTTATGGCGCATACAAGCGTGGTTTCAGGCTTCGTCGATAGTTTGCAGGAGCCGCGAACACCCTACATCTCACCCAAGCGCCTTTCCAAGGCGCTCGGCGTCCCGGTAACCGGGATGGCGGAATTGACGGGTGTTCATCGCAACACCCTGCGCAATCCCTCCTCCGAGCGTCTGCAGGGCCGCATGCGGGAAATGATCAAGGTGATTTCGGCAGCCGCCGAACTGACGGGGGCACTCGAGAAGGCAGTCTACTGGTATCGAAACGAGCCCATCAGGGACTACGATCATAAGACGGCGGCCGAACTAGTCGCCGACGGGCAGGTCGAGGCTGTACTGGCCTATATCCGGGATCTCACGAACGGGGCGCGGGGTTGAAACTCACGCGTCTTGGCCCGCCCGGCGAGGTCTTTCACCGTTTTCTCACGCCAAGATGGTCTCACCTTCCAACCAGCGGCGCCGGGGCTGCGGCCGATGGCGGACGTTTCAACCGTCCAGGAATAGAAGCTCTCTATCTTTCCAGAGCTCCACAAACAGCCCTTGAGGAGTACCGTCAGGGCGCCTCAATCACACCGCCGGCGACACTTGCAGCATACAGTGTCGTGCTTGATCGGGTCGCCGATCTGTCCGGCGGATTCGATCCGCTCCTGTGGGACGCCACATGGGCCGAATGGGATTGTCCCTGGCGCAGGATTGTCCGGATCGACCGAAAAATTCCTGCATCGTGGAAACTCTCCGATATCGTGATCTCTGCCGGATACAAGGGAATTCTCTTTCCATCGCTTCGGCATGCGGGCGGTACAAATCTCGTCGTGTTTAGCGCCAATCTGATCGATGACGACACGGTCGAGGTCCATGATCCCGATGGACGCTTGCCCAAGGACCAGTCCTCCTGGCCTTGATCTTCTTGTGATGGAGAGTGAACGTTCGCGGAATCTGATAATGTTCAGCCATGGAGCCCGGTTATGAATAGTGAAGAACGCGAAGCGTTCGAGCGACTGCTAAAATTGGCCCAGAGCGATACCGGCCAGGCCGGCCGGGCGGCCGATTTTGTCCTAGCATGGTGGAATGCCGACAGTTTGGGCGGTTTCGATCTGCCGGATCTGTTTGGCGTTGATATGGCGATAGGCGTGGATAGGGCGACGGTCTTTACTTATCTCGCAGGCAGACAAGATGCGGTTTACCCTGAGGAGTATCGGTCGCAGACTGAGGCTATTATTCAGCAGTGGCGACCGGGCGCGCGGGCCAAGAGCCATTCAGCCGCTCAGGCTGGATAAGCCGTTTTAGAACGCACAATTAAAGGTTGGTGAGGCGGCAGCCTGTTCAGAGCACCAGGCGTGCCGCCCGTCCCAGTTTGCGTTCGGTGTTGTTGTAGTACCCCGACGCCTGAGTGACCGACTTGTGCAGAGACTGCTGCATCGCTTCAGGCAGCGGAATGCCGCGGTTGGCAGCCTCCGTAAGGTAACCCGATCGCAGGCCATGGGCGGAGAACTGCATTGGATCGAGACCAGCCTGTGCTATCCGCGTCTTAAGGATAAGATTGACGGACTGCGGCGTCAGGGCATGGCGGTCGAGATTGCCCCATTGGTCGATGCGGCGGAAGACGGGTCCTGCTTCGATCTTTGCCTGTTCAAGCCAATGCTTGAGTGCGGTCACAGGCCTGCCGATCAGCACGACATGTTCATCATCGTCAGCCGACGTGGTTTTGGTGCGACCGAGACGGATGGTGAGGCAGGGCAGAAGAGGGGAGAGCTCGTCGGAGGGGTTTGCGCGGACTGGTTCCTCTTCCATCAGATCCTCGACGCGCAAGCCTGCTACCTCGGAACGCCGGCGGCCGCCGGACGCAAACGCCATCAGCAGCAGCGCCCGGTCGCGCAGATCGACCAGCCGATCGCCGGCACAGGCGGTGAGCAGCTTGGCGAGGATATCGCCGGTCACGGCCTTCTTGCTTTTTCTCTGTCTGGGCCGGTTGCTGGCACGGACGGCCAACCGAAGCGCGCTTTTCAGCGACGGCGCCGAAAACGATCCGGTCAGGCCACGCCAACGGGTCAGGATCGACCAGCTCGTCAGTCGACGGCGGACAGTTGCCGGCGCATGCGGGCCAGTGCTTCTGAGCAGTCCCTTGACACGAAGCGCGATCGCCACGTCCTCCGGCATTCCGTGATCGGCATTGGTTTCACGCTCGGCTGGATCCCACAGATGGTGGGCGACGAATTTCAGCAACAAACTTTCTGGTGCGGGCCAGGGGAGGGGAGTGCCTGTTGCGAGCACGCACCACGCCTCCAGATAGGCGAGATCGGACGCCAGCGCCCGCATGGTGTTGTCGCCCATGCCTTCGCTGGCGAGGTGCTTGAGCGTCGCGACGTCGTCGTCGGTGAGCAACTCGGCGAGCTGGTCGCGCCGGTCGAAGGGCAGGATGGCATCGAGCGCGTCCAGCTCTTCGGCACGCCTTAGAACGTCATTACCCGAAAGCGACAGGTCAGTGCTCATGTTCGAGCGGCCCAACGACGGTGATGCCTTCACCTCGGGCGGCGGTGGCCATCTTTCGGTCCCCGGTCGCCAGAGGCAGCCCTTGCGTTCTGGCAAGCGCGACATAGCTCGCATCATATGCGGTCAGCGTGTGACGGGCCGCCAGTTCCAAGACCAGGCCGTCTCCGCCCGATCCGGCGTCCTCGAGCGGCAGCCCTCGCAACTGTGTCATCAGCAGAATCGGTTCGCCGGGGCGAAGGCGACCGCGCCGTTCCGCAACCAGAAACAGATTGCGGGTCTCGAACCAGAACAGCGCCGGCACGAGACCGACCGTCGACCGTATCTCCGACATCAGTCGATCGGCGGCGTCGTGTTGTTCGTCGGGCAGAAACCAGGCGGCGGCGATGGAGGCATCGAGAACGAAGGACATCAGTAACGCCGGCCTTCATCGCGCCATTCGCGGATTTCGTCCTGCGTGGTGACGGGTCGGCCGACGCGCTGGGCCTTGATTTCGGCGATCAAAGCTTCGACATCATTGTCGCGGCGGATACGGGTAAGCCGGGCAACGGGCGTGTTGCCGCGCGAGATAATCACCTCCTCGCCGGCTTCGACTTTCGCCAGCAGATCGGACAGATGGGTCTTGGCCTCGGCGACCTTGACGGTAACGGTCATAATGGATGCTCCAGGGTATGGGTCTCTTGTCGTGCAGACGGTAGTTTGCACCGTTTTTCGACATTCTGTGCGAACATACGGCGGTTTCCGCAGGTTGGTCAAGGCCTAACCATATCACTATCGATACATGATTCCTATCAGTAGTGATCGCTGTCGCATGGTGGAACACCCGGCAAGAGTAGTAACCGGCGCAATTGCTTTCGTGACGCAAATCACAGATAGTGCTTTCAATGAGTTACGACATCGGCGCCATTGATCTGAGAGCCTTGATTTTGCCGGCCGCCCAGGCCGGAGAGGCTTTGGCACGGCTTGACGAACGCATTGCCCGGTCACCCATCCGCGACGGCTTTCTGGAGCGACAGAACTTCGCCGATGCCATCGCTTCGCTGTGGATCGATGGCGAACTCGTACACCTCGAAGATCTTGTCCTGCATGACGCCCGTCTCGACATCCGTACCCCGACCCACGAGCTGACCATTGCCCATTCCATCCTGCGCGCCCGCCGGCAGATATTTTCCCATCCGCCTGACTGGGCGTTGAGCGTCGCCGGTATTGCCCGGCTCCGGGGCAGGGGAGGGGTAGACGACGACGCCCCCCTGAAGCCGCGTTTACCGCTCGCGGACTATGAAGACGACAATCACCTTGCGCTAGATGATCGTGACCATAACGATGACTTTGCCGACATCGACACGGTGCTGGCGCGCAGCGCCGCCGTTCTCGACGGATCGACGATTATTCGGCCGCTCGCCACGCGTGATCCTCTGATCTACGAGGAAGATTGGGACGAAGACGAGCGGCTCGAACAATGGCGTTCTCTGTTCATCGAGACAGAGGGTCTTCCACCGGTGTTGCGCTCCGCACTGCTGCTCGATGCGTGGAACCGCATTGAGGTGCTTCAGCATCGCGCGGAGCTCGGTCGCCAGTTGGTCGCGTCGCTTCTGCGCCGCGATGGCACGACGCCGGCGCACCTGCCGGCACTCAATATTGGCCTGCGCAGCGTGCGACGCGAACGGCGTCATGCCGGAAGCCAGCTGACGCGCACCTTGGCGATCCTCGACGCGTTCACCGCAGCAGCCGAGCTGGGGATGAAGGAACATGACCGGATCGTCCTGGCCCGGCAGCAGCTGGATCGGCAAGCTTCAGCCAGGAGCGTGAATTCGAAACTGTCTCGGTTGGTCGATCTGGTCGTTGCCAGGCCAGTCGTTTCGGCGACCATGATTGCACAAGAACTTGGTGTTACCCCGCAAGGGGCACGGCACCTGGCGGCGCAGTTGCCGCTGCGGGAGATGACGGGCAGGGGGAGGTTTCGGGCGTGGGGGGTAATTTAGTACGAGCTGGTTGCCCTGCGCTGCCATATATTCTTGTGCCTACACGCATCTATTCCTAAGCTCATCTGGAGGGCGTCAACTCTCCCACTCGTTTAGGCGACCAGCTTGAGAACTGAAAGAAGGCAGCAAATACCCGCTTTGGCTCAGGGATGATTATCTTTCCTTCTGGCTCCCAATTATTTACTTCAAGGACTTCGTTGTAACATATAGCGCGGAGCGCTTTATATATAGGAGGGTTCTCTATTCGTATTTCGTTGTATTGAGAAAAGAGCTCATTGTAGTCTTCTTGAGTTGCAGCAATTATTGATCTCTCTGTCATTTTTAGATGAAGTCTGCTTGCCTGTTTGAATGAATCATCGTGCTTTCGTGCGTGCTTTGAAAACCCGATGACCGCGTCCAACGCGGTGACGAAGACATTCAAAAAGCCGAGGAGCCCAAGCATCAACTTTATGTAGTTGTCGCTGAAGATTTCTCCCACAAACGAGATGGTAGCCGCAAAGCTAGAAAGTAAGACCACGATCATAGTCACAGTATGAAGAAAATCAAAGAAATTGCTTCTCTTCCTGTAGTACCTGATATCCTGTTCCAGGTACGCTAGCTGCTGATCGAATTTTACTGCAATGTCTTCTTGCATGTCCGTTACCTCAGCCTTTATTTTTAGGGGGCTTGACCGGGGGGGCACCTTGCGGTTTTGCCTCGGCAGGTCTTACAGGGACTGATCGGGTAGGCGGGGGAAAGTCTTGATAGGATCTGTGGTTATTCGCGTCGCCCGCGCCGACATCTTCAGAAATTTTGACAACTTTAGCAGATTCGCCGTCAGATTGATCCTCTAAAGCAAAACTCTCTGGCGAAGCACCCAGATCTCTCCCGGACGCTCGTTGTTGGCGACCGATACCATCGATGGCGGCGCGAGCGATCAGATCGCAATACAGCGAAATGGCGCGCGAAGCGTCGTCGTTGCCTGGGATCGGGAAGTCGATGCTGTCCGGATCGCAGTTGGTGTCGATGATCGCAACGACAGGAATGCCAAGACGCTTGGCTTCTTCGATCGCGATCTTTTCCTTGTTGGTGTCGATGATGAACATCAGGTCAGGGGTGCCGCCCATATCGCGGATACCGCCGAGAGCCTTGTCCAACTTCTCGCGTTCACGCTCAAGCGTCAGACGCTCCTTCTTGGAATAGCCGGAGCCTTCCGAGTTCAGGATTTCGTCGAGCTTGCGAAGACGCTGGATCGAGTTCGAAATCGTCTTCCAGTTCGTCATCATGCCGCCGAGCCAGCGGGAGTTAACGTAATACTGAGCCGAACGCTTTGCGCTGTCTGCGATGATTTCGGAAGCCTGCCGCTTCGTACCAACGAACAGAACGCGACCGCCGCGAGCGACCGTGTCAGAAACAACCTGAAGAGCGCGAGACAGAAGCGGAACGGTCTGGCCCAGGTCGATGATGTGGATGTTGCTGCGATCGCCGAAAATGTACGGCTTCATCTTCGGGTTCCATCGGCCTGTCTGATGACCGAAGTGAACCCCGGCCTCGAGAAGCTGACGCATGCTAAAATCTGGAAGAGCCATTTTCAAAAACTTTGTTGGTAACTTTTTGATAAGTTACACTAACTTGAGGTTGTGTCTATAGTGGACTTTCCAATAAAAGGCGCAGTCGCGGTAGCTGCTGAGGCGTCAAAAATGGCTGCGATCTAGGAACAATTACAATCTCGGTTACGGCTCCGAAAAACCTTGTGGCCGGTTACTCCTGTCTTGAAAGGACGGCACTGCCTCGCAATGGTTACTACGTCTGAAATTCAACACACCCGATTAAAAGGCGAGCTCGTCTTTCAGGACTTTTGCCTCAGGCTCATCCGGCACTATTGGCAGGACGATTATGCGGAGGCATTTGGCAGGAGCGGTCAAAATCAACGCGGCGTCGATATTGTTGGCCGCGACAATCGCAATGGCTATAGCCATGCCGGAATGCAATGTAAGGCCTCGGAAACTGACGGCCCCCGTCAGCTGGGCATCGTCGAGCTTGCTGCAGAGGTCGAGAAAGCCAAAAAATACCGGCCACACCTGGATATTCTCATTGTCGCGTATGCTGGCGAGCGTGACGTTGCGCTGCAACAACGCGCGCAGGAGATCAGTGCTGACCATGCTCGCAATGGCATGTTTCGCGTGGTGGTTTGGTCTTGGCCTGACATGGTTTCACGCGCTCAGAACTACCCAGATGTTGCGAGGGAGCTTCTCGTCCATAATCAGGTTGCGGCGACCACACCTGTGCTTAATCCCGCACGCCCGCTGTCTGATCCAACCTCCAAGTTCCAAGCCGAGATAGCATCGGCTATCGAGGCCCTTCGGGTTTCTTCAGCGGTGGTTGCGACCAAGGATGAGACAACGGCGCTCGACGCCAAGCTTGATGTTTTCCGCGACCAGATCCGGACTGGCGGCGGCCCGCTCGTCGTCGAAAATTTGCGAGCGCTTCTCGGTGAAATTTCAGAGGACACGCCAGGCCGACTAAAGCTGAGGATTTTCGGCAATCTCGGTGCGGCGCTGGCTCAGATTGGAGATTTCGACGGAGCCGAAGATGCCTTCGCCCAGGCTGGCGCGAGCGACCCCGAGACGGCAGCAGGCCAGTCTTATAGGGCACGGGCAGCATTATTGCAGGGGCTCCCGGGTCAAGCGTTCACTGCCGCCCAGCGCGCAGTCGAGCTGGATCCTTCAAATCTTTCTGCCGCAAACATTTTCATAGAGAGTGCGCCGGCGACCATGGCGACAGCCGACCTCGAACTGAAGATCGCGGCAGTAGCTGCTGACATTGACGTCGCGAGCTCCCTGCAGCGTCGTTTCGTTGCCATTGACAAGGACTTCGATGCATCCATACGCGTAGCCCGAGCCATCGCCGTGCAAGATTGGCGCAAGGACGCTGTTGTCGCTCAAGCGATACTTTCTTGCTTCGAGGACAACAAGGACGTCCGTGTCGGTGCGCCAGTCTCGACCTCCGAACAGTTCCTTCTTGAGGAAAGTAGAACGCGGCTCGCCCGTGCATGGGGGCAAATAAAGACGCGGCCTGATCGCCGGAACTGGACATTTGTCGCCGCAAATCTTTGCGCAGCTCTTCGGCTTACTGGGAGAGATGATGAAGCTGATGCCTTTTCGATCGAAGTTCATTCGCTGGAGCCGCAGGATTCGGCACTGACGCAGCGATGCATTTTCGCACACATGCACAGAAATAACGTCAAGGCGGCCTATGAGCTCGCGACCGGTCTGGCCGGACGTAGCGATTCCAACGCTGAAGTGTGGTTCCTCGCGGCTTCGGTATCGGCGACCCATCGCAAATGGGAGGAGACTAATTCATGGGCTCAAAAAGCTTTTTCCGCCTCGGTGGACGAAGGTGAGCCCAATCCCGATGCTGCAACTCTCCTGATCCTCAGCGTTTCCCGCACGGAAACACCCGCGAAAGCCATAGAGCTGGCGAAAAGCCTGAGGCCCCGGTTTCCGACGGATATAGGCTTCGAGGCTCAAGTTGCAGAGATTGCTAGGAGAGCAGGTGACGAGCCGACACGAGCCGACGCGCTTGCACGGTTGCGAGCATTCAGCTTCGACAAGCTCGACGCGACCGAGCGTTTTGAACTGGCGGACGCTCTGGCTGACGACGCTGACTGGTCGGGGGCGGCCACTCTGTTGGACGGCCTATACCAGGTCGACCGTCCATCGGAGCCTCTTCGTCGCCGCCTCTTTTACCTGTATCGGGCGGATGAACGTTCCAACGCTCGGGAGCTGTTTGGATCACTCGGTCCGGCCGTTCTTGCGCGACCGGAAATTCTTCGCCTCGGTGCTGCAATCTACGAGCGGTCCGGTCTTTTGGATGATGCACTGAAGGTTCTCGAGACAGCAGTTAAGCTCGACACGGCCGATCTCCGGTCGCGGCTTGATTGGGTTCGGATCGCAATTAGGGCTGGCCACGAAGGTCGGGTATCTGCCTGGATAAAGAAGACCCATGTCTCGTTTGATGGGAACGGTGAGGAACTCATCGAATTCGCGCAGATTTTGAACAGATATGGTCGGCGCAGAGACGCGCTGCGCGTTGGCTTCGAGGCACTCGCCGTTAACTGGGGCACGAGCGAGAGGCTCCATATGGGGTACCTGTCGCTCTTCCTGCTCCAATTTCGAAAAGACAAGTTCCTTCACGTGAAAATCGTCCGGGAAGATACTGTCGTGTATCTGGAGAACGATCACGGTGAGAAGGTGATGTACCTTATCGGAAGCGGTTCGTTGCCGGGTATCGAAGCCCTTGCGGCCGACCATGCCTTTGCAAAGAGCTTAATCGGTAAAAATGTCGGTGCCACCGTTCTTCTCGGCGGTATCGGTCAGCCGGTAGAATGGAAAGTCGCCGAGATTACCCACAAATTTGTCGCGTTGTTCCGACGGGCGTTAGATGCACACGGAAGACTTTTCCCTCAGAGCCGCGCCCTTGGTCGTTTTACGATCGACATCGATAGCAAGAACGCCTTTGAGCCAATTTTCGAGCAGGCCCGCGAACGGGCACGACTCGTATCGGATGCGGTTGAGATTTACTCGGAAAACCTCATCCCGATCGACACCGTCGCGAAGGCTTTGGGATCTGATCCTATTGACACCTCGCGCGGCCTTCGTTTCCAGTCAGGTGTCTGGCTGGATAGCTGCGTTGGCGATCAATCGGAGCGGCAACAGGCGCTTGAAAATCTTGAGGGTCAATCCGCGGTGATCGTCGATGCGCTAACGCTTGCTCTATGGCAGGAGATCGAGTTTATCGATCTCGTCGAGGGACTTCCGATCACGATCCACACAGTTCAAGCTACAATAGACGAATTAGCGCAGCGAGCCGAAGATGCGCATCAGGCGCTCAATCAAGAGGGCGGCTCCCTCGAGGCGCACGGCGACGGCGTTGTGATGGTCAAGTCGACGCTTGAGCAGCGTCAAGCACTTCGCGAAGCGAACAATTCAATTCTCGCGTGGGTTCGAGTGCACACGAAGCTGCTTCCAACGTCGGTGTTTTACAACGACAACGAGAAGATAGAAGATTTTCTGTCTTCCTCGACGATCGACACTATCGCGACAGCGCGCGAGACCGGCATGACGATGATCTCTGAGGATCGACGGATCCGGTTGTTGGCAGCGGAACTTGGCGTGGGATCGTCTTCCTGGACCCAGCCGTTCTTGTTGGCGTTGCGAGAATGCAAGGCGCTGCGGGATGAAGACTACGTTCGGCTCGTTGCAAAACTCTATCGACAGCGAATCGGATTCGTGTCGGTTGGCCCGGCCGAGTTGCTATTGGCAATAGAGATGGACGCAGACGTCTTTTCCACTTTAGCCGAGACGGTCACAGACGCTCGGGTGGACGTAACGTCGCTCGTGCCGGTTGCTTCTGAGGTTGCATATCATCTGTGGACCCAGACGCGCTTCGTAGCCGACCGCGAAATTTACTTCAGCAAAATTCTAAATGGGGTCTTACAGCGCCCCGGTGGAGCCGGGCTCTTCGTCAGAATTGCGAAGATGTCTTACGAAGCACTCGTCGATAGTGGCTTGGTCGGCGTCTGGCGAGCGAAGATGTGGGAACGGTATATGCATGAGTTTGCCCGAGGGCATTTCATCCACCACTTGGTTGCCAAGCCTTCAAAATGACATCGTCAAGTTTGACCGCACCCGCCAACGGTCGAGCCCTATCGTCGTCTGCATACCGAGGCCGCCACAGAAGGTGGAAGTTCGGCACCTGGCGGCGCAGTTGCCGCTGCGGGAGATGACGGGCAGGGGGAGGTTTCAGGCATGGGGATAGTGTGAGTATTCAGAACCAGGTGATGATATCGGTGAATGCATGAGCGAGCGGACGAAACGACAGCATGTGGTGCCTAGATTCTATCTCAGGCATTTTACACAACCTGACGGAGAGCTCTGGACTCACGATAGCTGAACTGGGACTGCTCGCAAATCAACACCCGAAAAGACCGCATTTGAGACCAACATCTACACACCGATAGGTGAGGATGGCGCTCGGATCGACTTGATCGAGGACACGCTTGCGAAGATCGAGTCGCAAGCAGCATTATCTATCCTGATCTGCTAGCCTTTAAGCCTCTAGCGCCTGTGGCGAAGCTCGACTTCGCAGCGTTTCTCGCCACGATGTTTGCACGAAGTCCAGCTCAGCTTCGGCAATTTGCTCAATCGATGGGCCAGATGGCCTTGTGGGGCAACAGACATGAATTGGACCGTGAGTTTCGGCAAAAGGAGGCACGCGGCGAAGTATCGGCAGCAGATAAAGCCATACAAAAAATACTGCATGACAATGATATGTTCACAATGAACGTTGATCGGCGGGTCGGGCTTCTCGCATTTCAACAAGCTGAAACCTTGATGCATCTCATGGCGCGGATGAAATGGAGCTATGAGATCAGCGATAACCAACAACTGATCACAAGCGATAATCCGGTGTTTTGGGTCAAGGGCGGGGGAGCCTCGGAACTCGGGGGATATGGGTTCGGCCTGGGCAATCGTTTTTGCAGTTGTGCCGTTTCCGTTGAGTCCGACCGTGATACTTCGCCTTGACTGGAGGCCTGACGGGGCATGGAAGAAGTTCAAGCTCGAAAGGCAGCGTGCAAAGCTTGCAAATCAATACCAGGCGAAACACAAGGAAAGGCTTCTATTTTTCCGTGATAACGATCAAGGGCTTCGCAGCCTTGGGATGAAATACAAGGCACCAGTGAACCAAATCGATATCGGAGTGCCATCTCCTATCGTTGATGTGGTTCGAAAATTGTAAGGGATCCTATCGCCGAGGAGCTATGCCGCGTTCCATGTTGCTCGTTCCAGCCATTCTGACGAGCCGCGGCGCGGGCTAACTGCTCGGCAATACATCAAGTGCTGCGTGTGATATCGCTAGCGCCATGATTAGTCGCGTCGTAGTGCATAGGAATGACGTTTGGGTTGAATTGATGGATCGACGTTCAAAGAGTTCGGAAAAGAGCGTTGCGGACATGGCAACGCTAGCGTCGGCATGATTTATGCGAGGCGCGCTTTGCAGCGCCGGCTTGATGAGCTGCGCGTTAAGATTGGCAACGAAGCTGTCGACGCAGTTGTCGCGCGGCTGAATGAACCCGGCAAAGACCGTGTCGCTGCGATGTGGGAAGTCGTCGTGTTGCACGGACTGGCGACGACGGGCGGTCTCGAAAGCGAGAATGCGCTTCCCTCCGGAAGAAGGCCGGACGTGTGGTTCGACGGTGACGTCATCCGGTTCGTCGCCGATGTCACGAGCGTCTCAGACGACGGGCTCGATGTACAAAATCCGCATGCCGAATTAGGTGAGCTTCTCAATAAGGCGAAAAACAAGCTCAAACTGCCGATAGGTGGTCTCGATATGCGAGTACATTCGCGTGACGAACTCAGCTCCCGTGGGCGGCGCACATTTCTCAAGCTTCCCCCAAGGCGGAAGCTGTCTGAATTTGTTAAAGAAGAGATACTGCCGAAACTTCGCGAGCAGCTCGCAGCCGGGGCCAAAGTTCTGAGAGTGATGATCGCCGACGAAGACGTCGGCATCGAGATCGTGATCGACCCCTCCAAGTCGCCGATTAACTCTTATGGTTTCGCCGCTTATGACGTCCCGACAATCAAGGACAAAAACCCGCTCTATAACGCGCTTAAGGCAAAGGCGGATCAGCTTCGCGGAGCGGAAGGCATAAGCGGGATTATCCTTGGCGACGGGGATTGTGCCGCGCTCGCGGAGCGGCAGGCGTCACCGCGGAGCGTCAGTTGCGAGGCGATCGCCAGAGAATGCCTCCGCCAGTATTCATCACTGGACTTCGTCTTGCTCCTCACGATACGCGAAGGTAGAAGGTCATTCTTTCCCCCGACTCAACCGGAGCTGCGCACTCACGCGACGCTAATATGCCGTGATGAGAGCTCGGTAAGAGGAGAACTCGAAACCACATTTCGCGCAATGCTTGAGAAGTTCCCGCGACCAGTGAATATGCCGGTCAACGGGGCACTGCGCGCGCGCGAAGCACGATATGAAATGGGCCATCACGGAGGTTACAAATTGAGCGGGCAGAAGATCCGGGTCAGCTCCAGAGAACTGGTCGAAGTCCTTGCGGGATTGCGGACATTTGACAACAACGGAGCGCGCAATGTCGAGCTGGCTGGACCTTTGCCCCACAGCACGAGCCACGTCAGCGCGTTGTTTCTGAGGCAGGTCGTGAATGGTCATCTGCCTGTCAAGATCACGGTTGAGAAGACGGATGAAAATGACAACGACGACTGGATCGAATTCGACTTCGGCGAACCAGATCCAGCGATCACGCCTTACAAATGAGTTCGTTAGCCGTGCATATCAGGATTAAATCAATGACAGCGTAGTCCTCTGTTCCCATTCTATTATCGTTTTAGTTGTGTCTCGATACACTCTCTGTTAGCCTTTCTATAATTGGAGGGTGGGACCATGCTTCGATATGCTTTGGCGTTCTTGTGCTGCATTTCCTATCCGGGAGTCGTATTAGCAGAACCGTTACCATTTGCCGAGCCGCCGAGCTTCAAGCAGGCAACTCCAGGCACATTTTCTACGACGGTTGCTACGCAAAACTGCGAGCCCGTTTTTAACGTAGATTCCAGTGGAAACCGGCATTATCAGCTTGAAGCTAAATGGACCGACCCCGAAAATTCAACGATTTACAATCCGAACTTCGAGGCAGTTCGACATGAGCCTGAGAGGGACCATCTGCGGCTGAGAAGCTACAACGGCTGCACGGTCGGTCCCAAGATCGAAACAGAACAGGGCAAAACGCTTTTCATCGATCTTGAAAACAAACTGCTCGGTCCCGACCCAAGCTGCATCGATCCTCATCATAACGAAGCTAACTGCTTCAACACGATTAACCTCATTTCCATGGCTACCACGGGTCGCCGCGTTCTGAGCTGCGCCAAATCGGAAACGATACCGAACTCGTCGCTTCCGACGATGTCTTCGTCGAGATCGTTCCTGGAGGGAGGCAGCAATACGAATTCGTGATCTCTCCCGATCATCCCGCGGGGACCTTCTGGTATCACTCGCACAGGCAGTCATCATCTTTCGGAACACCATGAAACTGGGCGAAGTCGTTGCCAACCAGCAAGGCGAGGGAAAGCTCCTATCGCCGGATCTACTGGCCCCATGTCTCGCCGCTCGGATCGGAGCACATCAATCTCACCGGAGAGTACTATTGGCCAAAACCTTAGCGTAGGATTCCGCCCCCTCCCGCAAACAACCTCGTTTAGGGTAGCACTGAAATACAGGGTGGTGTCAGCGCATAGCCTTGAGACGCATCTACTCATCGGTAGGTGGAAGGGTTCTGCGCACGACGCGCGTGGCTTCTTCGTGCGGCAGTATTCCGTCTCGTAGAAAACATAAATCTCGCTCACTTCGACCCGTCTAGGTTGAGTTTCTCGCTGGACAAACCCGCAATCCCTGTTAGATTTTTGTTCGGGGAACAAGGGGCCGTCTCATGAAGGGATATATTGTAATAGGCATGATCATGCCTATGCTGAGCAGTTGCGTTGCAACGCCTGACCTGCCTGACGATGGTCCTGCAAACATTGCGGCACTGTCCGATGCGATCCAATGTGAAATGGGTCGGGCATATCAGGACGAAGCAAACGCGGCGGAGAAATTCTCCAACTGGTTTGCTACCTATGAGATTACCCGCATCGGCGAAGAAACGCTGACCGCCAGTGCCAACCCACTGGAATGGATCGTGCCGAAGAATGTCGATAAGCTGGTGTTTGGAGGCAGCTTGGGGAGAAATGGAAAAACGACCCGCAATGCTAAGGTCAAGTTCAGCATGGCCTTGGCCGCAGATTCCTCCACGGCTTGCAAAAATGCTCAGTCGCAAGCCAGCATCAAGGTCAACCCCAGGGAATTCAAAATTCGGGAATGGCTAGGTCAGGTATCCTCGGGCAAAAGCGTGCCCAACACATTCAGCTATTCGGTGACGTTCGAAGTGACTGAGAGTGCAGGGTTCAAGCCAGCTTTCGCCAACGGCAACTTCAACGGCGGGAGCGAGCTTTCTCGGGTGCTGAAGACCACGCGAACCGTGGATTTTGCTTTCGCGACCGAGCCCAAAGATAAAGTCGTCAACGTCTTCGTCACCAACGCCCCGGACGCCACGATAAAACTGCGTCGGGGCCAGAGACGTACCCCACCGAAAGACGGCGGAGCTACCCCGCAGATACCGTCAAGCGTATTGGAGCAGAACAACAATAGCCTGCTTCAGTTGCAGTTGGATAGGAGCACACTTGATCTGGACCGATAATGACCATGAATTCGCGGAAAAGCTCAACGCTGGGGAACCTGGACATGTCCAACGGTGATCGTTTCGCCATAATTTCCGTAGGTGGGAAGGGTTACGATGTTCTTCTCAAAGAGTTGAGTTCCGCTGCACCAGGCCTCCTTTTTGGCAGTGCGGCTTCGATTTTCGAACCAACGCTCTTGCAAGGCGGACGCCCTACATCCCAAGCTGTCGCCCGCGCTCTTTGCGAGGCAGCGGGTGTCGATGCAACAGCGTTCGCGTCGGCCATCGAGGGCGCTGCTTACGAAGCACTACTGCAGGAACATCCCGTTCGATCGAGATTATCACGAGTTTTTTCAAACTACTTTCTACGCTTTGGCGCTGCTCAAGGTCAGGAGACTGTCAGGTTCAATAAATGCCATCAAGCGATAGCCCATCTGCTGTCGCAAGGACGACTGTCGGGCGCTGTCACAACCAATTATGATACCTGCCTGGAGCAGGCATATGAGGATCTGCGGGCTACAAATTCTCTCAACACAATAGTCCAGCGGAACGATGCTGCGAAGAAGGTAGCCTTGGCTGAGGAACCGGCTCCGGCACCGACCCTTTTCAAATTACACGGTTGTGCGCGGCACCCAAAAAGCATGATCTTTTCTCTGGAACAGGAAAAGGAGATGCCCGCCTGGAAAAAACAGACGATGGGATCCTTGTTGGGTAAGACTGTACTGGTGCTCGGATACTCAGGTCTGGATTTTGAAGTTTGTCCAGAGTTGTATGATCTGAACATCGATAACCTGTACTGGATGGCCTGGGGAAAAAATGGCGTCCCGGATCTTACGTCGAATGCCATAAAGGTTCTGAACAAGGAAAGACGCCGATCAACGGTCATTTGCGGGGATCTCTGCGTGTTCCTGTCGGACATGACGCCGCTTCTTTCTCAGGATCTGCCAGAGGTCAAAAACCCCGTGGTGCCGACTTTGTTGTCAGACAAACTCCTCGACGCGCTCGACCAAAGCGGCCGACGATTGTGGGCGGCCCGCGCGTTCGTCATGTTGAGCATTCCGGCGGCAGCAACTTCAGCTCTTCGTTTGGAGCGGGCTGGATCGGAAGACCAAATTCTGTCGCGTGATTTCGAACTTGTCCGCTTGGGCGCGCTCAATCACAGTATGAGATACTATGATAACGCGGATGCCAACAAAGAGCTGTCAGACGATGCGTCTTTGCCGTTGAGGGATCGAATTGGTCATGCAATAGGCGAGTCCGGCGCCTGTTCCATGGCCGGCGACGAAAAGCGATCCCGCGAGGCTCTCACCCGCGCGCGCGATCTGACGCACAATCTGACTAATCCATTACACCGCAAGCGCCTTCTGATCAAAACCGAATGGATGGACCTGTTGCTACAAACGGCCGAACGCGATCTCAAGGATTCGAAATTGAAGGAAAACCTGATAGTCCGCTTCCGCGCATTACAGCGCAGAGCATACAAAACAGGCGAACACATCCTTGTCGACCTCTGTGAGCAGGAAGTGGCACAACTGTCCGACGTCAGCGTCGCTGCTATACATTCTGGAAAGGAGCGACCGTCCGGTGACATATTTGAGCAAATAGGGAACTACGTCGGTCAAGTGACGGCTTTGGACACACGGACGCAGCAGACCGGATCAACCGAGCTGGCAAGCCAACTTAGAAAGCGGCTTGAAAAAATGCCTCTGTACGGGCTTCCGACTTGGCGGGTGTACAGGACACTGATCGATTTCGCGGCTACGCTCGATGAAAGAGAGAACTTGTACCGGTTGTTCGAAGAGTCGATTGCCAACTGCCAATTTCATCCCGACTACGTTCTGCGCGTACAAGAATCCACTCGACAAAAAGTTATAACGCCGCTTTGGTCAGTGACGTAAGAGCGGCGACTTGCAATCACGCGCCGGGGCGACTGGCTTGAACGGTCTGTTAGGAAAAGGTCCGCACGCCCCAAATTCAGTAGGAAAGAGCATGTGCATACGGCGTCACTCGTTTTGTTCAAGCGCCACTATGATACGCGCTTTCAGCGCGTTACGGCGTTGATCGTAGAACTCTTGGAATGCATTCAGATCCTCAGGCAGCGACGCAATCTCGAGCCCGGCGAGGTATTGTTGGCGCGGCCCTTCGTCCGGCTTGATCCAGGCGAACCACTCGTGCGGCATCTTCTGGCGTTTCTGATTGTTGATCGAGCCTTCGAGAAGCTGAAGGTTCGGCAGGCGATTGTGCTTGTCCTGAAGTGCGTCCCAGAGATCCTGGCGAACGCCAGCCTTGCGCAGCTGTGCTGTGGTAAACCGCCCCTGGGGGTAAATGTGATCGACGTGGAAGTGGCGAGACAGGTCGAAGCCGGAAAAGATCAGTGACAACAATGCAAACGTCCGCCCATCGCCGTAAGGCAGATCGCACAGTTCATCGATTTCTACGTCCGTGAATGACAGTGACTTTCCGCGAAGGGCCATGATGGCCTCCAACTCCGCCACGGGAAATCCACTTGCAGCATTTGCACCGATCTTTTCTCTCAAAGCTGTCAGCAGCGTATCGAGACCACTGCCCCAAATCCCGGATGCCTTGAGAACGCTCCGGATCAACCAGCGGCGAATGCCTTCGCGGTCTGAGGCAAACTCGGCGCGATGGAGATATGCTCCGTCAAGCTTGCGGGCGTAAAGATAGTAGGCAATCGGCAGGATTGAGCTTTCAGCACGCAGGTTCTGGCTGCTGAAACCGAAGGATGCAAGCAGCTGCACAGCAAGCAGCATTGCGTCGTGGATCCGCGGCCAGTTCGTTTCCAGGATCGCCATGTTGGTCTTGTTGAAGTTTTCAACTTTGAAGCCGACACTGCCGATATCGGACAGCATGAGGCCAGCCTTGAGGGCCAAATCCTTGGTGAACTTGAACCCGTCGCCTTCCTTGTTCATCTCATCGACAAGGGAGTGAATGGCCTCTCGGGCATCCACCTTTTCCCACTGGGCCACGGCCACGGACAGAAGAAGGTCGGAGTAGGAGAGCGGTGTGCCACCATTGTTCATACGGATGAAGATATTCAGAACATGCTCGAGGCTCTGGCTTTCCTCCTCATAATAGGTGATCAGATCCTTGTCGTGAATCGTCTTGTGGAACAAACGGAGTGTCGCGCGCGCCGTCTTGACGGCCTCTTTATCCAGGTTGAGGTCATCGAGGCTGTCGATGAGATCATCGTATTCCTCCTCCATGATGCGACCGCACTTGAACCAAACCTCGCCCGACTCCGGCTTTGCCGACTGCGGCTCGGTCAGGAACTCGAAATGATAGCGGCATCCGCTCTCCGCATCTAGTTCGCTGAGCAGATTGAGGTAGAGATAACGAACCGGAAAGGCGGCATCGCTGCTCCAGCGCTTGCCAGGCATTTTCCAGGCGTAGGAACCTCGAAGCCCTACATTCAGAGCGGTCATTCGTTGCTGGCCATCGAGGACCGCAGTCAGTTCGCGGTTAGGCGGGTTCTGCAGAAACTCGCAGTGAAAGCGGTCGCGCTGATGATAGTGACGGACGAAATCATAGAATTTGTACTCGGTGCGTCGCTCCTGCTCTATTTTCCAAAACAGGAATGTTCCGAACGGATACCCTTGCATAAGACTGTCGAACAACTCGCGAATCTGGTCAGGCCACCATACGAATTCGCGCTGGATCGCAGGAAGGACGTAATCCTGGTTGGCGACTTTATCGAGCAAAGATTTGATGGTGCCGCCGGGCTTGTACATTTGATAATCTCTGTTTGTTTTATGATAAAGTCCGAGTTGCAGCTAAAAATTACATCACTTGTAATCTCATTCAGCCACTGCTGCTACCCAACAGCAGCCGCCTCTGAGCCAAACGCTGGTTTGGCATCCTTGACGAGCCTATCTTGGCCTTTCAGGATGACGAAGCCTAGTCGGACATCAATATCAGGCCGTGGTGCCTAACGTTGGCAAGATATCGTCCGTCCATATTTGAATTCCCGGCACACCGGCTCTCGCCTCTTCGTTGATCCCTTCCAGTGGCAAGTCCGGTAGGCTGACGCCTCCGGGCACGTAGCGGATATCGGTCGAGCCGCTGATAAACCGCTTTGCCGGAAATTTTTCGAGAACCCGCCGTTGGTCTGGAAAAACCTTGTAATGGATATCTGGGTCGCGGGGCATTTGCGACCGAAGTTCCGGAGCGATAACGTCCTGCGCACGCGCCTTAACACTTGCGAGACCTTTGCCGAGGATGATTACGGGTACATGGCGTTGGAACGCATCCCCCTGCCAACGTTGATAGTGCAAGGTTACGTCGATGATGTCGTATGGGGGGGCGATCACCCACATGTGACCTGTATCGAAACCGGTTCCTTCGTTTTGATCGATGATCGCGAAATGGCGTGAGGAGCCCTCGGCATAAACCGATGCGGAACCACGGACGGGAATATTCCAGATGCCCAGCCGGTCCAGGATGCGTGTCAGTATCGCGGTCATCGCGATACAAGCGCCGTGCCAGTTGTGCTGGACTATCCGTCGCTGCAGGATTGCAGCCACCTGGGGAACAATAGCCTGGGCGCGTGCGTCGTAATCTTGATTTCGTTCACGCAGCAACACCCACTCGGCATAGTTTTCGGCAAACCGCTTGTCTTTCTGCTCCTGTGCGACAAAATTGGGCTGGTCGTAAAAACCCGGCTGTCTGAAGTCGATGTTCAATTCGTGGAACAAGCTGACCATCTCCATACGGCGAGCATTCAGCGACTCCGGCGAAGGTTGTTCCAGTAGCTTTTTTCTTTTTGCCTCGCCCACAATTCCCCCTGCGGAATGTTTTTCAACAGCTTACCAATACAGAAGTTATTCCAAAATGGTAATCGTAGAGACCGGAACTTTAGTTAGCATTTCGAAAGAATCAAAATGATCCGTTTGTCCGGTCACAGCTTGGAAAGCATGGGCTTCAGCAAGCTCGATAAAGGCGATCGCTTGTATGGTCGCTTTTGCCGGTTGCTCATCTATCATATTGAGGGCTTCAGGATAGACCAGCCGGTCATCGGTCCTTTGAGCTATATCTTTGAAGGTCATTCCTGCATCCTCGCCATTGGTGGCAGCGTGAACCAGGCCTGCAAAGTTCTTGTCGATGACGAGCTCGTCGAAGATGAGGATGAATGGCGCAAGAAGAACGGCACGATCGGTCCTTATTTGGTTCTGAAAATTGGGCCATCCAAAGAATATGCGACGACCGCTACGCATTCGCGCAAAGATGGAAATGGAATCTGGACCAATGGCGGCTTCGAGGAAGCAAGGGTAGAGCTGGATGGAATACAAGATAGCGTTGCGCCGCGGGTTGTCTCGAGCTTGACGGTTGCTTTTTCAAGTGCGGAAACAGCTTTTCGCGCAGTTGAAGCGGCGAACTTTGGCCTCGCAAGGAGTGGCGAGCGGCTGCGCGACATGAGCTTCTCGATGAGCGCTTATGCCATTGTTTCCAAACCGATCGCGGCCGATGAGGTCAAAGCTACAGTGCTCGACGCCTTGAGGCATTCTTTCTGCCTAGACAGGAAGGTCGCTGGTTTTTATGATCTGGCACTGAAGGAGACTGACCCAACCAAGCAATTTTTGCTCTTTTTCATCGCGCTGGAATTGCTGACGAAAACGGAGTTTGCCACGCGATACCCGTCGGTCGCTAACTCAGTATCCGCCGCGACGATTCCCGCGAATGACAGAAAAAAGCTTGAGCACCAATTCTCCTGGCTACAAAAGAATGTCTTAACTTCGCTACCCCAGCAGTGCGTGGACAGCTTCCAACGACTGAGAAAGTTGCGAAATCTGATAACTCACGGCGGCATTGCGTCGCCCGAGCCGCAAAGCCTCGGGGAAGTCAAGCTATTGGCAACAACGATACTCTCTTCGGTAATGACTTTGCCGGAACGATAGGGGAAGTTTGTTCAGGGAGACAATGAATTTCATACTGGGGCAACGACATTGACGAAACTTCTACAGAAATCCACGAAACCCAAATTGACGAATATAAAGAGCCGCGCCACCTGTCTTCTTTGCCGGCTCATTTGGCGATTGAAACGGCCGAAAGTCAGGGCTGTTACCCCGGTCATTCAGAACAAGCCCGTTTCGTACGCCGATCGCCTCATTACACTTTCCGGCGGACCAGCGCTGATCTGGCCATATCACAACATCTTACCGGGCGAAGGACCTTTCGAGATTGCACCTGACAGCAACTGCTATCGAAATCCGAATTGGGTTGAGCAACTGCCGAGCAGCATACCACGAAACAAAGTCATCGTGAACTTGTTGCCCGCGCTAACGGAGGAGTGGTTGGCCAATGGGAAATTTCGCATCGATCCTGAACGATGGATTATGGACATTGTCGTGCACTACGAGGAGCGCGGTGTCTGTTTTCGCGGAAGCTATGCGGCCGATCTTGCTAAGATCCTGCGCGGAAATGCAGATGCCTTGCGTTACAACTGGACTCTGCTGTTTTACTACGTTGCGATTATCAAAAAGCTATTAGAAAGACGCAACGTTGAAGAAGCGATGCAGGAGCTCGTCAAGGTCAGCAAGGCCGACGTCCCGAGAGCTGGGATGATGCTGTCACTCGGCGCGTTGAGCCTCTTTTTAAAGGCCGATCAGACGTTACACCTTCACGGAGACCCAAAGTCTGCCTACTCGTTCGTTCAGAGGTTTTTCGACTTTCAACCTGGCCAGAAAGGCGAGGTAAATCATTTGTCCGTCGCCTATCTCAGAAACCGGTCGCTTGACCTTGGGATGTACTACTTCTTTCCGGCCATGACGTCGCTTGGCCAACAGCCCGTTGGCGAGACATTAATCGCAACGCATGATGCTCCGCTCCAGCGTCTGATATTTCGAGTTTTACCATTCTTGTTTGATCCGACAGTCGCCCCCGCTGTCCCGACGTCGATCGCTGTGGATGAGTTCGCCAATGACGATGGTCTGGCGTTCGTTGAATGGCGCTCCCGGCTAAATGAAAAATTTGAACCACCTTTCAATAAGGACCAAAGACTTAAGCGGCTCGCCAATCTTGCAGATTACGCCAAGGGCCTCTGCGATATGAGCGACGAAAAAGATGCGCTCGATGAGGTCTGGCGCGAATGGACGCTTCCCTATCTGGATGGTAACCCATAGCGACCTCGTTCGCGGCCATACTCGGGTTGTTATGGTGCCTGCATCACCCTTCACAATTAGCAGGGTGCGGAAATAGGCTCGTTCGGGGTCGATCTGAGTACTTCGTCAATTTGACGTCGGTCGTTTGGCGCGTTTTTCGGGTGTCGGCCGGTTTTGCCCAGAAATTCGGGTGCCGGGGCGGATTCCGGGCATGCTTAGGCTGCCGCCAACAGTTTCGGCAGAATGACACCGATCAATACAAGTACCGTTCGGCTATTTCTGGAAGAAACAGGCCGCCCGTACTCTCCGGCATGCTATTGCCCAACACCCATCTCGGGGGCAGGTTCTCCGCCGCCGGTGTTGCTAACCTCATCCAACACCTTTTTCAAACTTTCGTCGAACAGGCCTAGCAAGTGGCTCGCTATGCCGGGCGCTTCCAGATGAAGCCCAACCTCATCCAAAGGATCGGCTTCAGACCCGGACTGGGACCCCCAGTTCATCGTGCTGACGACCACGTCGTTGCGGTCCCAGGCGAGAAACTTAGCGTGAACCTGCGGTTCGCGCACAGGAATGACCTCTACCGTTCCCTCCAACCTTTTACGGTGAGCGGCCATATGCTTACGCTTGGTCGGGCCGGACTGTCGTGAGTAATATATTCGCACGTCCTCCAGTCGACGTCCCGCGACTTCGGCCGGATTCAATAACCCGGGGACGACCGTGGCGCCCATTCTGTTCGTGATGCAGACAAAGCTCTCATTTGCGCTATGCGCTGCCTTTCGCAGGAGAGGTCCATGGTCTTGCGCGTGGAGCACGGTTAGCCGTGCCTTTGTCGTTGGTGCCTTATCAGACCCGATAGAAAGCGCGGGTCTTGCCCGTTTGGCTTCAGATGCAAGGAATTGAAGAGTTTCTACCGACCGGCTCGCACTGGCGAGCGAGACCGTTATCCCCTTGAGTATGTCTAGGCCAGCTGCGACGGCCATCGGTTCGCGCAGTTCGATCGACACCTCGACTGCGGAGAAGGGAGAGGACAACCAGTTGCATGATCCCATCACAACCACCGTTCCACCCTGACCGTCGTCGGCGGCAAGGAATTTTGCATGACTTCCAACGCTGTCGCGATGGATCAGGAGGAAGCCGCGGCTTTGTTTTACTGCGGACAGTCTCTGATGCAGTTCCTCCATCGCTAACGCATGCTTGGATTTGTCCAGCGAAGTTCCAAAAAACAAATGGCACCGCACGCCGCGCCGATATGCGTCTTCCAGCGCGCTATAGATGCGCTCCCGGTGCACTTTCCCTCTGTCGTCTGACTGGCTCAGAACGAATGTCGACAGCACGAAGACGTCCGAAACCGCAGCCCGCACGATGCGTTCAAAGCGCTCGATGTGCTCGGGCGATCCAACGACCAGCTGATCGGGAGCGAAGGTCGTTTCTACAGAAGCCGGAACTGATGGCTCGCCCTTCGACGCCCGGGGCAGAACTGCCGTCTTGAGAGTCTCGTTCACCGCGGCCACCAGGTTGGCGCTCGCCCCTTCGGGGATCTCTCCCCTCTTGAAAGCGGCGAGATCGATCTCAAGGTATTTCTTCTCCATCACCGAACCGGTCGTCCGAACTCCACGTAGCCATTCACCGGGGCGTAGAGATTGGGATACGAAGTGACTAACTCGATGCGCCATGGTCTCATCGGTCTCGGGCAGTTCACCAATCGGAAATGCCACGGTCTGACCATCGTGTTCAAGTCCTTGAGTAGGAACGATGTTGACGTCCTTCCTTCGAAGGACGGAATGCCCTACTTTCTCCAGCACAAGACTTATGCCCATTTCACGCTCGGCCGTGCGTTCCGGCAATGCGCGACCTGTTCGAATGAATTCGTGCCCTGTGGGGCTGGTTGAAAGCACCGGATTAGGAGACACCCGCAATTCGACTAGGCCGAACTGCATCAGTCTGGCGACCGTGGACCGTGCTACCTGGTTGGGAATACGCAGTCTCCCGGCGATGTCAGCGATCGTGCCTGGTTCGAGGTCGAATGCGAGGAGGATCATTTCCTCTATCGGGCTCCAGCCCCACGTGCGTTGCACGATTGCGCGAGCACGATAGTGCCATGCGGGAATATAAATTTTCACAGCTTCACCGCACCATTTGAATCGAGATCGACGATGCGCGCACTTTGCTCGGTGTCGCTTATCAACGACAGCCTGCGCAGTTCGCCGACCATCGTTATGAGAAATCCTAGCTCGCCTCCCAACCGGTCAGGGTCAACGCCGTCGACAGCATCTTCGACAAAATCGAGGCTTGATACGATAATCAGCTTGTGCCGGGCGCGGCTCATCAGCACGTTCACCCTTTGAGGGTTTCGCATGAAACCCAATGCGCGCGAACCTACGAGTTGGTTGTTGCGCACCAGGCTTGCGAGTACGACGTCCGCTTCGCTGCCTTGAAAGCTGTCGCTGGTGAATACAAAGTTTCCGTCGGCCCTCGGACTCGCGAAACCCTGTAGCGTGCCGGCGGGCTGTTTTATTTGCCTGCCGATCGACCGCTTAAGATGGTCAACCTGGGCTTTGTATGGTGAGAGGACCGCCAGTGTCGGCAGCCGGCCATCGTCCGCTACGATAGGCCGTAATTGCTTAAGCGCGTCGAGAAGGACTGTTGCTTCGACATCGTTGCGTAGGGATCGACCCACCCGCGTCTCGAATGCAGGACGATCGACCTTGCTTAACGGGGGCAGGTTCATGACGACAACGGGAGAGTTGGGAAGGACGCCATGAGAGACGACGGCGGGCATGCGTTGTACAGCCCTATCCGAAGGAATGAGCTCGCCGCCGTAGAACGTATTGGAGACCACCTGACAAATTGCGGGATGCATTCTGCTTTGCTCAAGCAGCGTGTTCACGAAACGGCTGACGCGCCCCGTTATTTTTTCTCTCTCGCCCTCGCGCAACGCGATGGAAGCAAAGGGTTCTTCCATGCGAGCGGAGATGGCCAAAACATCGTGCAACAAGTCTCGATCATCACCTATATGTTGAAGCGCTTCGTCTACCTCGGAAGGTAGGTCGTTGATTGCGCCGAGCTTGGTCCTCGCGTCGCGCAGCAGCTCCGCAGCGCGTGCCCCGTCGTACATTTTTTTGCGCTCGAGATGATCGAACGGTGACAACTGCTTATGATCGCCAATCAGCAGCCGGCGATTTCCCAGCAGGAGAGCGCCGATCATTTCGGCGCCATTGGCTCTGGCCGCCTCCTCGACGATCGTCCAATCGAACTGATCACCATCGGCAATCATCTCCTCGATGACATACGAGGAGGTCGTCGCTAAGGTGATATCAGACGATCTCACCAAAAGGTTTTCCGTGTCGCGGTGAACGCGATCCCCGGCCGCCTGCTCCCCAGCATCAACGGGATTGAGCGCGTGTTTTATCTGCCTGATTTGGCTGGACATCAGGGCCGCGCTGCCCTGCGGAGACGCCAATCGAAGGAGATCCCGTGAGCGTCCCCTCATGACGCTATCTTTTTCGTCGGTCTGCGTTCGTTCGATCCTGACAACGATGTGAGAGCGCCCTCGCAACTCCTTCTCTAGCTCCTCCTCCATGTGGACAAGTGTGTCGTGGTTCTGAGCGGCAATCAGAATACGGGCATCCGGTGCCAAGGAAAGAATGCTTTTTACAAGATTGGAGATAAGGTAGGTTTTGCCGACCCCAGGCGGCCCTACGACTATATTAATGGGCTGGCCCTCTCGAATTGCATCCCAGGCGGCCGCTTTCGACTGATCCATGCCTGCCGGAACGGGACCAGGTGTGGCGATTTCCCTGAGCGCATCATCCATCAACACCTGCGCCGGATCGTCAAGTGCGCGTAAAAGTTCCACATTGCTCCGTGCAGCGACTATATTCTGCAGGCGACGGCGAACGGCTCGCTCGAAGCCGCTATCGCGGCGGGGACGCAAATAACAGTAGTCCGGAACGAGGGCGTCTCCTGTGGTGAACGCATAGGCCTTCTTGCCCCCGACGACCTCAGTGCCCTCGAAGTTCAATTGGGGTGCTCGTTCCCTATCGCTCCCAAGGGTGTCCGACCGTGAGAATGTCCAGTTTGCGCGCCCGTCGTCATTGGACAGTTCCCTGGCCATGGACTCGGCGGCGGGCTTGAACCCCGCGTTCGCCCGTCTATCGTCGAGGTCGGGATCTGCCACGGGAACCACCCAGACCACCCCTCTGTCGTTCTTAACTCCCGTCAGCACTTCGATAGGGTAAAACCTGAACTGTTCTCGTAACAGCGAGAATGCTTCGAGCAGGATAAGTGCGTACCAAATAGGACTGTCGTTGGTGGCAACTGCTTTGACGCCCTGCCCGCATAATTCTGTCCAATTTTTGGCAGCTGGCCCCAGCCACCGGACCCGGTCATCCGAGCCGCTACGATTACGGGCAAGATGTATGCGGTGAGTAAGATCGCTAGCATCGTAGACGCTCCAGTCACCCGGTCGCCGCCTGTGAGCGTCCCGGATGCTGCCGATTTTCGGGTCATCAATTTCGATCATGTAAATCGCGAGATCTGTCACGATCCGAACGATCCCGCGATCCGATACGGCCAGTCGTGTGGTCGGAGCATGCAGATCGCGCTCGACAAAGGCCAGTACTGCTTCGACGTCGCTGGCCGGGATCGCTCCCGACGTCAGCGCCGCCAAATCGCTCTGCAGTGCTTGCCTCGACGGGTGGAGCACCAGTTCGGCATCAGCGCTTGAGCCGACCTTCTCTAATTCTTCCACAACCTCGCCTAATTCCCTAAGAACAGCTCGGCCGTCGTACAGCTGGAATTGCGGCGGATTTTTTAGTCTTTCGAGAATGCGTCGCTCGATGGACAGTAGGGCAGGCGACTGCGCGGCATCAACACCTAACAGATCAGATGCAGTACGCCCGAGGTCAGCCCAGTCCTGTCGGAATGAAATTGCGTGGGGTGGCTGCCCCGGGTTCCCTGCGCCGGCAAGCCCAGAATCCGCGATGTGCACGCAGGTCTCGTAACCGCCAAGGCGGTAGTCTTCCCGATCGTCCCCATGCGAAAAAATGGTGTGAACGCTGACCGAACCGTGCACGATGCCGGCATCGTGGCAATATGCAAGGCCCCGTGCAACCCGGACCATGTTCCGCCAGAAGACAAGTCGGCCGGAACTGACCAGGTATTGGCCCTGGCGGCCTCGATTACCTTGCGCATTTCCGCGGAGAGGACTGCCCGGATCGAGCATCAAAATGCCAATCTCGTCGTCGTCCTCGACAACCTCAATTACAGAGACCAGGACTTCTTGCGCCTGCCTCGAAGACAGGACACGGCGAATGCGTCTCAAGCCTCGGCCGATCAAATTTTTCAGGTCGGTGTCAATTGCCGACCCAGTTTTCTTAAATAGCCGTAGCAGATATTGCTCGCCATCCTCGATGCCCGTGGCGGGTGTGAGCAGAGATGTCCATCCTCCCGGTGCGCCGTGAAACGACGCTTCCGCGAACCTGAATCTGGAATCAAGGGTCGGTTTAGCGGCTCGTGCGGACTTTGACATCGATGCATCCTTGCCGTGTACGGCTCAGGGAATCTTTGCCATTCAGAGAGCTTACTCAAGTGCCTCGTTCTGGCAAAGGAAATAGCACCAGATTTGCGTAACAAACGCCGTGGGATGAGGTTTATGCCGGTTTACTGCGCCCGGCCTATCAAAATTCGCAAGGCGAAGCCGCTTATCGAGAAGCAACTGTAGGTAACGGTCCGCGTGGGCGCGCGGTCTATCCCGCTGATTAACAAAGATGGCGACGCTTCTTTTTTAGCCGAAAGCATTGTGGTCACACCGTCACATCAAAGGCCTGCCTCCCAATAGGAAGCCAGCGTCGCGACCATATTGGCGGAACTGGCAGCCGGGATGATTAGTCGCCAGATAAGGAGGAGAAGGGAGTTAATTCAATCTGCGCCAAAAATTGCGTAGGGTGTGCCTTTCAAATCAACGCTTCATGCAAAGTGCTGATCCGGCAGCACCTACCAGCAAGGCGATGCCTGTTCACGGCGCTCCACCTGCTCCAGCGGTATCGAGGATAACACCGCCCGCTACAGGCCCCTCCGAAAAAGGATCTTCAGTAGTTAGTTAGTAACTGCGGATCGTCATCGTTCCCGAAGCGAGGCTGTACACCAAGAAGGGCTGCCGATCTGCTTATGACTTCCTTCGCCATCGGGGCAGCGGTGTACGCAGCTAGCCTACCTCCCTTTTCCCCGGTTAATGGTGCGTCGATGACGGTCAACACAACGTATCTAGGCTTGTCAATTGGGAATCCGGCCAGATAGGCGTTGAAGTTCAGGTGCGCCGCGTATTTACCGTTAATAACCTTGTCGGCGGTACCCGTTTTGCCCCCAACGTTGAACCCCTGGACCTGTGCGTTCCTGCCGGAACCTTTGATCCCGTTCCAGTGGAAGAGGTATCGCATGTCTGCACTGGTCTTCGGCTGAATGACCTGCTTCACCACGACATCGGCCTCATCAGGGCTTCTGGCCAGGAAGGTCGGTGAAAAGAGCTTTCCACCGTTAATAAGGGCCGCCCCTGCTACGGCGGTTTGCAGCGGTGTGGTTGCAACGCCATGGCCGAAGGATATCGTCACTTGATTGAGCGGCTTCCAGACACGTGGCTGAGTGGGGGTGGCAACTTCGGGCAGTTCAGTCGTCATCTTCGACAGAAGGCCCAGCTTGGTCAGGAAGGCCTGATGGTCTTTAAGATTCACCATTGTCGCAATCTTGGCAGTTCCGATATTTGATGAATATTGGAAGACCTCCGGGACAGTGAGAGGGCGTCCCTGACCATGGTCATCATGAATGGTAAAACCGCCCATTTTGATTGGCCTCGAAGCATCCAAGACAGAATTAAGCCCGATTTTCCCCTCGTCCAACCCCATCGCAAGCGTGAAGCTTTTGAACGTCGATCCCATTTCGTAGGTCGCGTTGCTCATCCGGTTGAACCAGCCTTTTTCATACTCTTTATCGACAGAGCCGTCAGGGAGGGTTCTAGACGGTTCGTTTGGATTGTAGTCGGGGACTGATGCCATGGCGAGGATTTCCCCCGTCTCGGCGTCTAGCACAACAGCCCCAGCGGCTTCAGCTTTGTAGTTGATCATTGCCTCGGCGATCACGTCATGGACGATGTTCTGCACCCTTAGATCGATGGACAGCCGCACAGGATCGAGGTGGGCGTTGTCGGTCAGGCCTGCGGCACGCAGATCAGCAAGTCCTTGCTGATCGATATAGCGCTCCATCCCTGCGAGCCCCTTATTGTCGATGTTGACGTGTCCAAGGATATGGGCTGCCGTTGCGCCGCCCGGATAGAAACGCTGTTTCTCGGGACGGAACCCAATACCAGGGATGCCGAGCGCGAGGATATCTGCTTGCTGGCGCGGCGTCAGTCGGCGGCGGAGCCACTGGAACGCTGATTTGGATTGCAGCTTTTTGTAGGTATCGGCCCAGTCGATCCCCTTGATGACGGTCGATAGCTTCTCCACGGCTTCGTCAATGTCAACGATCTTCCTTGGTTCCGCATAAAGTGACACCATATTGAGGTCCGTGGCAAGGAGTTCGCCGTTCCGGTCCACGATATCCGGGCGTGAAGCAATGCCAAACCCAGGAGCACTGATCGAACTCGTGACCAGGGGCGATGCAGTGCCATATTGGACAAGTCGTGCGCCAATCACCGTATAGAGAACGCAGAACCCCCCCATCAGAACAAGGATGCGTTGTCTCGCTTCATTACCTTTATGCTTCCCAGGACCGAATGATGCTGATCGACGACGCGCAACCGACGAAAAATGCGCCTTTGTTCTAATGGTGATGATACGAGAAAGAAACGACATGGTAGCTCACTCGACAAAAAAGCGCGGCCCGGCAACTTGTTGCGGAACGCTAAATCGGATGCGAAGCGGCAGCTACGCTGTTTGGTGTCAAAAGAGTATCGTTCAGGAAAATTAACCACTCATTAATAACGCCGGCAAAGTAAGTGAAAGTTATGAATGCGGGGCCATAGGCGACGGGCGCAGGAACGCGCAATGAGCACTTGCCGCAGACTACTCGGCTAGGTCATGCAGAAGCTCGTCCTCGCTTGTAGAGCTCGAACTGGCGACAGCCCGCACGAGGTCAACGATCTTTCGCCGAAGCAGGGCGTCATTAATTTGAGCGAAAGCTTGGTTGAGCGCGACGGTCTCGCGGGTGATAGAAAACGCCGCTGGCGTGGCAGTGTGATGGAGTGGCTCCTTGCCGCTCGGAGCGTCGATGCCGTCGAAAAAGCTTCGTACGTCCACGTGCAGGGCACAAGCAATTTCCATGAGCATGCTTGCCGAGACCCGGTTCGTGCCCTTTTCATATTTCTGGACCTGTTGGAAGGTGACGCCAATACGCGCGCCCAGGTCAGACTGAGAAACCCCGTTGATCATGCGCCTCTTCCGGATGGCGCGACCGACGGCGACATCGACTGCATGCGGCTCATCTTTCATATGCTGTCCTCACGAGAACTGAGTTCAACTGGCGAATCAGGTCGAATTCCGTCGCCCTGGCCGCAAGTTGGCCGGCTCCAGTTCGCCTTTCATGGGCTCTTTGAACAGATCCGTAATAGGAACGCCGAGAGCCTGTGCGATTTTTCCGAGTGAATCGAGGCCAGGATTGATCCGTCTGCGCTCTATCTGCGATATCGCAACCCGCTCTAGATGAGCTTCGAGAGAAAGGCGCTCCTGCGACATTCCTTTCGCGACACGTAGTTTCTTCACATTCCAGGCCAGCAGTTCACGTGGGGATATCATGTACCCACATGAACATTCGGTAGTCAATTAAATAACTGGCGATTCAATACGGATATCGCCGAAGCTGGTCCGGCTTCATATCAAGGCCAACGATCTCTGAGCGCCGAAGGCCGCCGAAAACGAAAGTTGGGTTTGTCTCGCAAATCTTTTGGGAATTTGACAAGAAGCTCTGGGACTCAAGGTCGGAGAAAAAATGCCCTTGAACAAGTCCGGCGAAATTGGACCCTGCCTGACATGATAAACATCCTATCGGAAGGTTCTCATGCCGCTTGCGACCTGCAGGCGGCAAGGGAAGCTCCGCCACCGTCGGACCTGCGATGTCCCAAACTCCTCACACTTTTTTGGCTTGCCTCCGGCGCCCTTGCCCCCTTTGATCTTCGCGACTGGGGAAGCGGTTGCCATTAATTTACGCAAAGAAAGGAGGGCCGGCCGGGCGAGCCGGGCCGTATGAAGAGAGAGAAAGTCGAAGAACTGAAGGAGAAGGTGAACTGCGGTGCGGTTCTTGAGCAGGCCGGGTTTGCCGTGGATATCAAGGAAAGCACCCGGCGGGCGGTAAAGTACCGTAGCGGCTCGGACATCATCATCGTCAACCATGAGGGAAAGGGCTGGTTCGATCCGCTGAGCGATGCCAAAGGGGACGTCTTTTCTCTTGTCGGACACCTCGACGGCGTGAGCTTTTCCGAATGCCTTGAGCGGGTCGGTCAGCTCATCGGATTCGATTTCGGTGAACCGGAATGGAAGCCGCATCCAAAAACCACACCGCTCGTCGGACCCGTATCGGAACGATGGACTTTGCGGCGTAAGCCGTGGCGCGGTTCAGCGACCTGGCGCTACCTGTCGTCGGAGCGGGCCCTGCCATTCTCTCTGTTACAGGCCGCTGTCGCACGGGACTGCCTGTGCGAAGGTCCCTTCGGCAGTATGTGGGCTGCTCACACCGATGGCGCCGGTCATGTCACGGGGTGGGAGGAACGCGGGCCGGAATGGCGAGGCTTTGCGACTGGCGGAACGAAGATCTTGTTTCGGATTGGTCCACCCGATGCTCTACGGATCTGCGTCACCGAGGCCGCAATCGACGCCATGAGCCTTGCTGCCATCGAGGGGCTTCGCGACGGCACGATTTATGTCAGCACCGGCGGTGGCTGGTCGCCAACCACGGAAGCCGCGATCCGGGCACTGGTGTCGCGGCCGGACGTGCAGCTCGTGGCCGCAACCGACGCTAATTCTCAAGGAGAGACGTTTGCCGAACGACTGCGCGCACTCGCAGAGGAAGCCGGCTGCGGCTGGATGCGACTGCGGCCGTCCGAAGAGGATTGGAATGAGGTCCTGAAGACGAGGAGAAAAGAAAGAGAGAGGGACGAGAAAGGCAAGGGTCTGCCGCATTCCCGCCGTCCGCGTCAAGGGAAGCTGCGCCCCGGCCTTGCCGGCCCTTGACCCTGCCGGACGCGATGGCGGCCTTACGGAAGGGGTCATGGAGGACTGAAGAGAGACGATACGGTCGAGAGGACGGTGTTGCGCTTCGGTCTGGACAAGCGCGCAAGGAGCCGCAAATGCTCACCTCTTCCGAACCTCGAAAAATCTTCCAGGGTGTCGCCACCCGCAGCCAAATGTTCAGCCTGTTCGATCGCCACCGCCAAATGTCTAGCCGCTTCGACGGTGATGTGAGTGCGCTTTATGCCGGCGAATGGTTTGCAATCGGCGAAGCCGAGCATGACTACATGTTCGACATCCTGCCGCCTCTGTGGATCCGCGGTGACACATTCGCGATGCGCGAGTTCATGACCGGCTCAGTGACGTCGGTGTTTTTCACGTTGCAGATCGACGGAGCGATCAGGCACTTCCACAGCTACTGCGATCTCGCCGACACGCAATCCGTCGGGCGAATGCGGCAAGCTATCAACCAGTGCGAGACTCGACCGCTCCAGACAATGACGCGTGACGAACAGCTCGAGCACATCTGGAGCATGACGTCGGACGCCTATCGCGGCTATTCGAACGACGACCATCCGCAGCATCTACCTGGGCGCCGGATGATTATTGTCTTTTCCGATGGCGGCACCGGTCGGCAAAAGCTGCTTGCGGATCTGACCGACACGGAAATCGCGGCGAAGCTACCGGTTCATCTGCGCTACCTGCCAGACGCAATCGCCGCGTGACGGAGGCGTGACATGTTCACTTTCCCTGTTACGGAGATCGCCGCCGTGCTGGCGCGGGGTCGTGCCGACGCAGAAGCAAATGGCGGATATCGGGCGCCCTACCATGGGATTCCTTCCGCTACCGAGGCAAGGGCTGGCTCGTGGATGGCCGGCGACGAGGGCGTGTATGCGGTGTCCAACAGCAAACTCGCCGAGGGACAACGTCCACTCGTCCTCTATGCCGCGGAATGCAACCCGAAAACCAATCCAGACTACTGGCACTACAAGCGGCGGTATTTCGGGGGCGATGACGTGATCCGCTGCTGACCACGGCCCCACGGCCAATCTTCCAACAACCTCGCGCCCGTCGCCCGTCCCGTTGTTTCGGCCGGATGACAACGCTTGCTCGTTTTCCAGGGAGCCTTTCCATGAGCAACGATCCTTTTACTCTCGACATGTTCGGCAATACCGCCCTTTCGTCCGGCCTTGGTCTCGGCGTAACTGCCTTCGGCAGCTTTTCAACCCCAGCCAATGACGATGATCCGGAGCCGACGCCGCCCGCGCCCGCCGCGGCTATGTCCGTCGACTCTATGAAACAGCCGCCGCGCAAACCGGGCCATCGTGCCAACTTCTATCTCGGCGAAGATGACCGCGGTCTGGCTGCCAGCTGGAAGGAACGGGCACGGATGAATGTTGCCGCGATCCTGACCGCCAACGAAATCGAGAATCACAATATCCCGGTCACCCGCGCGCATCAGCAGAAACTGATCCGCTTCGCCGGTTTTGGGGCATCGGAGCTGGCAAACGGCATGTTCCGGCGCCCGGGCGAAGTTGGGTTTCGCAAGGGCTGGGACGACCTTGGCAGCTCGCTCGAAACGGGCGTCTCCGGACTGGACTACGCGTCACTGGCGCGCTGCACGCAGTATGCCCATTTCACACCTGAGTTCATCATCCGGGCGATCTGGTCGGGCCTGCAGCGGCTCGGCTGGCTCGGTGGGCGGGTTCTGGAGCCTGGTATAGGGACCGGCCTGTTTCCTGCGCTGATGCCGGAAGCGTTCCGCTACAAAAGTTATGTCACCGGGGTCGAGCTCGATCCGGTCACCGCGCGCATCGTCCGCCTGCTGCAGCCGAAGGCACGTATCGTCAACGGCGATTTCAGCCGCACGGATCTTGGCGTCATCTACGATCTTGCCATCGGGAACCCTCCCTTTTCCGATCGCGCCGTCCGCTCTGACCGCGCCTATCGGTCGCTCGGACTTCGGCTGCATGATTATTTTATTGCCCGGTCGATCGATCTCCTGAAGCCCGGGGCACTGGCTGCCTTCGTCACCAGCTCGGGCACCATGGACAAGGCTGACTCCACGGCACGCGGGCATATTGCTAAGTCGGCAGATCTGATTGCCGCAATTCGGTTGCCCGAAGGCAGCTTTCGCCGCGACGCCGGCACGGATGTGGTGGTCGATCTCCTGTTTTTCCGCAAGCGAAAAATGGGCGAGGTAGAGGGAGACCTTTCCTGGCTCGATCTGCAAGAGGTACGGCCGGCAACCGCCGACGACGGCGCCATTCGTGTCAACCGCTGGTTTGCCCGGCACCCGGATTTTGTTCTGGGTGACCACGCGCTGACCTCAGGGGCGTTTGGCGAGACCTATACCTGCCTGCCGCGTGCTGGTGAGGATCTGGAGGCTGCCCTGAATGCTGCCGTCTCTCTTCTCCCGGAAGACATCTATGACGGCGAGCCGACGCCCGTAGACATCGACCTGGAGGCCGAACTCGGAGATATCGTCGACATTCGGCCGCGCAACGACACGGTCCGCGAAGGCAGCTTCTTTATCGACAATGCCCGCGGCCTGATGCAGATGGTCGACGGCGCAGCGGTCGTCATTCCAGTTCGCAAGGGCCGGGCCGGTGAGGGTATCCCGGAAAAGCACGTTCGGATTATCAGGAAACTGATCCCGATCCGCGATGCGGTGCGCGACGTGCTGAAGGCACAGGAGCAGGATCGTCCCTGGCGTGATCTCCAGGTGCGGCTTCGCATCGCATGGTCGAACTTCGTGCGGGATTTCGGTCCGATCAATCACACGACCGTCTCGATCAGCGAAGACGCAGAAACAGACGAGGTCCGCGAAACCCATCGCCAGCCAAATCTGCTGCCATTTCGCGACGATCCCGATTGCTGGCTGGTCGCATCTATCGAAGACTACGATCTCGAAACTGACACGGCGAAACCCGGCCCCATTTTTACCGAGCGAGTCATCGCTCCTCCCGCACCGCCCGTGATTACCAGTTCCACCGATGCGCTGGCTGTCGTCCTGAACGAGCGCGGCCATGTCGATCTCGACCATATCGCCGAATTGTTGCATAGCGATCCTGCGGCGGTCATCGCGGATCTCGGCGACGGCATTTTTCAAAACCCGACGGATGGGTCCTGGCAAATATCAGATGCTTATCTCTCTGGCTCGGTGCGCACGAAACTGGCGTTCGCGGAGGCTGCGGCAGAGCTTGATCCGACTTTCGGGCGCAATGTCCGGGCGCTGCAGGCGGTTCAGCCCGCCGATCTACGCCCCTCCGATATTGCTGCCCGCCTCGGCGCTCCATGGATACCCGCCTCCGATATCGTTGCGTTCGTCAGGCAAACGATGGAAGCCGATATCCGTATCCACCATATGCCGGAGCTCGGCTCATGGACGGTCGAAGCACGCCAGCTGGGCTACAGCGCTGCTGGCACTTCGGAATGGGGCACCGACCGCCGTTACGCCGGAGATCTGCTTGCCGACGCTCTCAACAGCCGTGTGCCGCAGATCTTCGACACCGTCAAGGATATTGACGGCGAGCGCCGCATCCTCAATGTCGTCGACACCGAAGCTGCGCGCGACAAGTTGCAGAAGATCAAGCAGGCTTTCCAGAACTGGGTCTGGACCGATCCCGATCGCACCGACCGGCTGGCGCGGGTCTATAACGATCGCTTCAACAATATCGCGCCGAGAGCCTTCGATGGTTCTCATCTGAAACTTCCCGGCGCATCGAGCGCCTTTGTTCTGTACGGGCATCAGAAGCGCGGCATCTGGCGTATCATCTCGTCCGGTTCGACCTATCTCGCCCATGCCGTCGGCGCCGGCAAGACGATGACCATGGCAGCCGCGATCATGGAACAGCGCCGGCTTGGACTGATCGCCAAGGCGATGCTTGTCGTACCCGGCCATTGCCTGGCGCAGGCGGCGCGGGAATTTCTCGCACTGTATCCGAACGCCAACATCCTGGTGGCCGACGAGACGAATTTTACCAAGGACAAGCGCGCCCGGTTCCTCAGCCGCGCGGCGACGGCGACATGGGATGCCATCATCATCACCCATTCGGCGTTCAGGTTCATTGCCGTGCCGTCTGCTTTTGAACAACAGATGATCCACGACGAACTGGAGCTGTTCGAGGACCTGATGACCAGGGTCGAAAGCGATGACCGGGTGTCGCGGAAACGGCTCGAGCGCCTGAAGGAAGGACTGCAGGAGCGGCTCGAAGCACTCGCGACCCGCAAGGACGATCTGCTGACGATCTCGGAAATTGGTGTCGACCAGATTATCGTCGATGAGGCGCAGGAATTCCGAAAACTGTCGTTTGCGACTAATATGGCAACGCTGAAGGGTATCGATCCCAACGGTTCCCAACGTGCCTGGGACCTGTTCGTCAAGTCGCGTTTTATCGAGACGAAGAACCCCGGCCGGGCGCTCGTGCTGGCATCGGGCACACCGATCACAAATACGCTTGGCGAAATGTTCTCGATCCAGCGCCTGCTCGGCCACGAAGCTCTGCGCGAACGGGGACTGCATGAGTTCGACGCCTGGGCGAGCACCTTCGGAGACACGGCAACGGCGCTGGAGATCCAGCCTTCCGGCAAATACAAGCCCGTCAGCCGCTTTGCCAGCTTCGTTAACGTGCCGGAACTGATCGCCATGTTCCGCAGCTTTGCCGATGTCGTGATGCCGGATGATCTGCGTCAGTACGTGAAGGTGCCTGCGATTTCGACCGGCCGGAGGCAGATCGTGACCGCGAAGCCAACCCAGGCCTTCAGGAACTATCAGACCATCCTCGACGCCCGTATCAAGGCGATCGAGCAGCGCGAGGGACCTCCGAAACCGGGGGACGATATCCTGCTCTCGGTCATCACCGATGGCCGTCACGCGGCGATCGATCTGCGGCTGGTTGACACGGACAATGACAACGAGCCCGACAACAAGCTCAATCTCCTGGTCGAGAACGCGTTTCGCCTTTGGCAGGACACGTCGCAGAACACCTACTTGAAACCGGACGGTAAACCGTACGAACTTCCCGGCGCTGCCCAGATGATTTTTTCCGATCTCGGCACCATCAACGTCGAGAAATCACGCGGCTTCTCCGCCTATCGCTGGATCCGTGACGAGCTCATCCGCATGGGCGTCCCGCCGGCGGAAATCGCCTATATGCAGGACTACAAGAAGACGGAGGCGAAGCAACGTCTGTTCGGCGATGTGCGGGCCGGCAAGGTCCGGTTCCTGATCGGCAGTTCCGAGACAATGGGCACCGGCGTCAATGCTCAACTCCGGCTGAAGGCCCTCCACCATCTCGACGTTCCCTGGCTCCCGTCGCAGATCGAGCAGCGCGAGGGTCGCATCGTCCGTCAGGGCAACCAGCATGACGAGGTCGATATCTTCGCCTATGCCACGCAAGGATCTCTCGATGCCAGCATGTGGCAGAATAACGAGCGCAAGGCGCGCTTTATCGCTGCCGCCTTGTCGGGCGACACGTCGATCCGCCGTCTTGAAGACATGGGCGAAGGGCAGGCCAACCAGTTCGCCATGGCCAAGGCCATCGCATCCGGTGACGAGCGTCTGATGCAGAAGGCCGGGCTCGAGGCCGATATCGCCCGCCTCGATCGGTTGCGTGCAGCCCATGAGGACGACCAGTATGCGGTGCGGCGTCAAATACGCGATGCAGAGCGTGATATCGAAGTCTCAACGCGCCGCATCAGCGGAATTGGCGAGGATATCAAACGGCTTGTTCCAACCGCAGGCGATGGGTTCGCGATGATAGTCGCCGGTAAGCCTTACGACGAGCGGAAACTCGCCGGGCGTGCCCTGATGAAGGAGATCCTCACCCTTTTGCAGCTTCGCCAGCAAGGTGAGGTTACCCTCGGCACAATTGGCGGCTTCGATCTTGTCTATGACGGCGAAAGGTTTGGCAAGGGCGAAGGCTATCGTTTCCAGACGCTGCTTCAGCGCACCGGCGCGGACTACGATATCGACCTCGATGTGACCGTCACGCCGCTGGGTGCCATTTCGCGCCTCGAACATGCGCTAGGCGATTTCGACGGCGAACAACAGCGCTATCGCCAACGCCTCGAAGAGGCTTACCGGCGACTTGCCTCCTATCGTTCCCGCGAAGGCGGTCAGTTTGCCTTCGCTGAGGAGCTGGCGGACAAGCGGGAGGCGCTCCGCAAGATTGAAGAGGCACTTGCGACGTCAGCACTCGCCGAAAACACGCGTGCGACGTCACGGCTGTCCTAATTGGCGGATAGCCGCTTGCCCGCGAAACCTGCGCACAGAGGGAAGAAGCTTGGCGAACTCGCCATTCTTTCAATACGCTTCTTCAAGCGAGAGGGGCCAACTTTTCTCGAAGCGCGACCTTCGCCCGCACCGGAATTTGTTCAAAACCGTTGTCCATCATCGCCATGATACGGTGGCGGCCGGAAAGCACCGTAACTTCGCCCTCTGAAGTCTGCGTCAGGATCGGGATTGCTATTTCCTGGCGCGCTTCGAGCCTCGTAACCCAGCAATGGTATTTGCCGGGTTTGAAGTCTGTCTGCGCCAGAACAGCTGTGCGATCACTTGCCCAAAAGAACGGATCCTTTCCGAGCTCTTGATTAAGCCGCGTCGCATTGAGAAGGTAGGTGGCGTAATCATCCTCATCCGCCAGGAGGAAATCCATGTTCGTCACGAACCGTTTGCCGTTATACTCCGTAAAAACTTGCATTCTGCTTCCGCTGCTTTGATCGATCGTCGTGTCAGAGGCAACCGCCATCATCACGAATCGATATACTGAACTCTGCGGCTTGGCCTATCATTGGTAAAGAGCAACGACCACCATGGCCACTCATCCATCGTTGCGCTGCGTTCGATGGTCCGGAACGTCGCGTCTTGCTCAAAACCGCGAGAGCCTGTGCGAGTTGATCGTCTTCCAAAACGCCACGGATGCGTTACAAAACACTATGATCAGATCCGAACTCATCGATGTCATCGCCGCGCGCAATCCGCACCTCTACCGTCAGGATGCGGAGCGGATCGTTAATACTATCCTCGATGATATAGCGGCCGCCCTTGAACGCGGGGAACGGGTTGAACTGAGAGGCTTCGGCATTTTTGTTGTGCGACATCGCCCGGCCCGTTCGGGCCGAAATCCGATGACCGGCAAGGCGGTGTTCGTGGAGGAGAAGTGGGTGCCGTTCTTCCGCGCCGGCAAGGAGCTCAGGGACCGCCTCAACGATGACGGAAGCTTGGTCGAACATGAGGATTGAACATTGGTGGTAGAATATGGTGGAGGAACCCCTTTCTGCAACGCGCTGCCTGAGCGTCTCCGTAGCATCGTCGATATGATGACGCCGCAACTCCTGGCCGAGACATGGCCCCTGCGGTTCGTCGCCCTGCTCTCGATGCTCGAGGATATGGCAGGCGAGGCAGGGGAGGTTGACCGGCCTCTTGTCGTCAATAAGTGGGTGGCAATCGTCAGTGGCTTGCTTGAAAACCTGCCCCGTGACATGGATTCCTCCGAATGCCTTGCACTGATGCGCCACAGCGCGATTGAGACATTCCGGAAACGCGCGACACTGCAGTCACCGGACGTAAGCCAGCAAGACGAACTCTTGCGAAGCACGTATCCACAATGGTCAGTGGTCGAAGATCTGCTCGACGAATACGAGGCATGGGCGGCCCACCAATTGCGGACGACTCGTCACTAGAGAAGAGGTACGGGGATGCCAACGGGGAAACTCAAATGGTTCGATACCACCAAAGGCTACGGTTTCATCACGTCTGACGACGGTGGTCCCGATGTCTTTCTCCATCTTAGTAAGGTGACGGAGGCCAATCTTCCAACGTTGCAGCCCGGTGTGCGGCTCCGCTACGTGCTGGGCCGTCAGGGCAATAAGGTTTCGGCGCACGACTTGTCTTTGATGCCAGATGAAGCCGCCACTCGGTCCCCCGCACGCATGATCGACGGCGATGCTGATTTCGAGGCAGAGTTCGAAAGAGAATGGGGACTTCGACGGGGTTAGACATGGTTTGAAACGACCACAATCGCGTCGGACCTGTTCATCCGAACCGGGGTCGGCGGGTTGCGACCGCTGAGCGGGCCGCTATCGAGATAGCCTGTTTTCGTCATCGACCAATGTCAGGCGGGAGGGGGTCTTCTCACCCCACTTCCACAGTACGAGATTGAGATCTTTTTCTCCGACGCCCTGGGCGAAGCTCCGCACCAGCAGCCCACTATAGCCCTCGGCTATCAACAGGCGGGCGAAGGCCTGCGTTCGCGCTTCACCGGTCGCCTTCATCTGGTCGCGCCAGCTGTCGTCGCTGAGCGCTGCCCTATCCATGCCTTTCCTGGCAAGCGTGGTCTCATCTCTCGTATCAAACACGTGGTTGATTTCCGCGTCATAGGACACCAGTGTCGTCGGTTGAAAACTGCCGGCCTGGTTGGCTTCTCGCAATGCCGTGATTATCGACAGGGATGTGTAAAGTGCCGGAACTCCTTTTGGGTTGAACCGGCCGCCATAGAGTTCGGCACCACGACCGGATAGTGGTTCACGCGCGTATACGGGGTTGAGCGCGCGATAAAGCGGACCAAGATACTCCATCTCGGTCAGGCATGGACGCCAGCGTCGACCGCATCGATAAAGTCGAGGACATCCTCGACCCGGCCGGTGCGAACGAGTTGCATAGCCGTTTGCCCGGAGAAGCCGGGCAGGGGTTCTGACCTGAACCAGGCATAAGCTATCAAAGCGGAACCGAACCGTGGCTCCACCTTGTTGATGACCTCGATCATTTCGCGCAGGCGGCGTTGGGTTCTGTCCGAGCGAACACGTTCCTTACGCTGCACGGAATCCTTTCCGAGGCCTGCTGTCCTTGCAACTTCTTCACTGGTCGTGAGGAACGCTTCGGCAATCTTGCGAGGTGCGAAAAAGCCCCCATCGGCATATTGAGCGAGACCCATAAGAGGCTCCTTTCCAGTATCTGCCATTTATATAGACGTAAAATAGCGTCAAAACAAGCGGCCTAAAAATGCCGGAGTTGGAGAAGAGAAGGAAAAAAGAAAAAGCCTCCTCGCAGATCGATCGATCCGGTGGCGCTCTCGCTCAACCGCCGCCTGCGCGATCCCGGCCACTCGTGCTTCGCAGGGCTGTGAGCCCCGCTCGTCCTTCGCGGCAGGGATGCTCGGCCGCCGTTGCACCGGACCGACCGCTCCGCGGTTCGGGAGATGTCTTCGGGAAAAAAGAAGACGCGAGAAGGACCGGCAAAGGGCCGTGTCCGCACCGAACAGGAGCATCCCATGCATATCGTCAGACTCGATCCGCGCGCATTGAAGGACAATCCGGACAGGACACGCCGGTCGCAATCATCGCCGCAATCCGACGCCCTGATGCTGGCGACCATCAAGGCCGTCGGCATCATCCAGCCGCCTGTGGTCGCGCAGGAACGTGATGGCGGCAACGCCTACGTGATTGACGCCGGTCACCGCCGCGTCAAACAGGCGATCGCCGCCGGCCTTGAGGAAATCGAGGTTTTGGTCGCGGACGCCAGCGACGACAACGGCGCCATGCGCGGCATGATCGAGAACATCGCCCGCGAGCCCCTTAACCCGGTCGATCAATGGCGCGGCATCGAGCGTCTCGTCGCGCTTGGATGGACCGAGGAGGCGATTGCCGTCGCACTCGCCCTGCCGGTACGGCAGATCAGGAAGTTGCGACTTCTCGCCAACGTGCTGCCAGCCATGCTCGAACAGATGGCCAAGGGGGACATGCCGTCGGAGCAGCAGCTTCGCACGATTGCGGCAGCCTCGCTCGAAGATCAGAAGGAAGTCTGGAAGGCGCAGAAGCCGAAGAAGGGGGACACCGCATCCTGGTGGGCGATCGCCAACGGGCTCAGCAAGACGCGCATGTATGCCAGGGATGCAAGCTTTGGTGAGGACCTGGCACAGGCCTACGGTATCGCGTGGGTCGAGGACCTGTTCGCACCGGCCGACGAGGACAGCCGCTATACGACGGATGTCGAAGCGTTCCTCGGCGCGCAGCAGGAGTGGATGACCAGCAACCTCCCTAAAAAGGGTGCCATCGTCGAGGTCAACAGCTGGGGCCAGCCGCAGCTTCCGGCAAAGGCCGACCGTGTCTATGGCAAGCCAGGCAAAGGTGATTACACGGCGATGTACATCGATCGCGATGGCAAGGTCCAGTCGGTCCACTACCGGATGCCGGAAAGCAAAAAGACCAAGGCGAAGGGCGATACCGGTTCGCCAGACGGGGATCTCGATGATGATGCCATCGCTGTCACCGCCAAGCCCCGTCCCGATGTGACGCAGAAGGGCCAGGACATGATCGGTGATTTCCGCACCGACGCCCTTCATGAGGCGCTCGGTCGCGCGCCGATCGAGGACGATATGCTGATGGCGTTGCTCGTAATCGCCTTCGCCGGCCTGAATGTTCGGGTCGATACAGGTGCCGGTGGCGATGTCTACGGCACGAAACGGTTCAACGGCCACGTCGGCCCCCTGCTGGATGAAAACGGCAAGATCGACCTTGACACGGATAGACTGCGGGTCGCGGCACGTTCCGTGCTGATCGACGTCCTGTCGTGCCGACGCAACAGTTCGAACAGCGGCATTGTCGCGCGTATCGCCGGAGACGCCATCGGTGCGGACGCATTCCTGCCCAACATGGGCACCGAAGACTTCCTGTCATGCCTATCGCGCCATGCGCTCGAAACCTCCGCTGGGCAAGCTGCCGTTGTACCTCGCCCCAAGGTCAAGGAAACCCGCGCGGCACTTGTAGACCATTTCAAGGAGGAGAGGTTCGTCCATCCTACTGCCCTGTTTGCACCGGCCATGGAAGACCTCACCGCCTTGTTCAAGGCGGGCGCTGCTCCTGATGAGGATGCCGATACCTCTTTCGGCACGGCTGAAGATGACATTGTCGAACACACCGCCCGCGATGCGGGGCGGGATGAGGACGATGTCGTGGACCAGGCCGACTCTACGTCATCTGAAGCGGCCGCAAACGAGCCTGCCACTGATCCCCTGGTGGATGAGCCGTCGGTCGATGACCATTACGGCATTGCGGCCGAATAGCCGACTTTCATTCATTTTCTTTCCGATCGCCATCCCCGCCGCCGGTTTCCGGCGGCGGTTTTCTTTTCCACGCGTGCAACAAGGAGGACCGACATGTCCGCACACGCAATTTTCGATCTCGCTCCGCTTGGCTCCATCGTTTCCTGGTCTGACGCGACCCCGCAACCACCGGAGCGGCACAAGAAGAAGCTCTCGGCATGGAAGACGCGCAACAGCCAGGGTCGGCTGATCCGTAAGCACGGCGAAAGGACCACCGGCAGCTATGTCGCGCGGCCTGATTTCACCATCCACGAAGGTGACTTTGGCGGTAATGGCACGATCATCGTGCGCATCCACCGCACCTTCTCGGTCGATTCCGAGCTGATCTTCAACGTCCTCGAGCGCCCGAGGACGGGTTCGGTCCGCATTTTCGATCGGGCGGGTGAGTATGCGGAGCTCGTACACCTCGCGGAAGACCGCGAAGCGGCTGAAGCATGGCTCAAACGTCACGGCTACCCGAACGCTGTCCTGGACGAGGTGACCGCCAACGAGGTCGCGGCCGACGTTATCGAGGGGAGGGCGGCGGCATGATCAGGCCCACTGTTGAGACGGTCGAGCTACCCCCTCCTCGATATACAGGGGCGGGGTCCGGCCGAAGCGCAGACGATTGTGTTGTGACTGTAACGGCGAACCTGCGAGCGCAGCTGTCGCGGATGGAGGCGGCGCGCCGGCAGACTCAGCACCAGCTCGACATGATCGATCGGCAGATCACGCGCAAGATGACGGCCATCATTCCGCTGCTCGGCAAGCGCCGGTCTAGGGTCCAGAGGGGCCGGGCGCCAGACCCCGGCGCCTTTCTTGATCGGTACCGCCGGAACCTTGCGGCGCTGACATCCGAGCGCCAGCCGGAGATCGACGCGCTCGCCCGGAAGCTGGCGCGTCAGGACGCCGCCATCACGGTGATGCAGGCGCGTCTGGTTGAGAACATCGACGTGCGCCGCGATCCGCCTGCAGGTTGTTCGGCAATTTACCAAAGCGAGTTGCCACGATGAGCACGATCGGAGATCTGGAACGAAGGGCTGGCATCGGCCCTTCGCGTGAAGAGCGAGCGGCCTTCTGGCTCCGCTTTCGTCACCTGGACGGCATCGCATGCCTGAAGGCGGGTGTTGCAGAGCTTGAACGGCTCATCGCCATGAAGAAGGCGGCGGAACCGACCGCGGAGCTTACCGAGCGAAAGTCGTCGCGGCGTAACAGACTGCCGCCGTTGACGGACGAACAGGAGCGGGCGTTGCAGGCCTATGCTGCCAAGCATGGCCGACGGTGGAAGAGCGTCCTCAGCAACGCCTGGATGGGTGAGGCGCCCTATGATGATGGCCCCCTGCTGCGATATCTGCGTAATACCCGCGGTCCCTCCTGGCTGGTCACCTACCGCTTGCCGAAGGCTCCCCCGTCCACTGCACCCCGATGACATCGCCGATCCATGAAGGGCGTGAAGTCGAGGCCATGGTTGGGCGCCGGACATGACGGGGGCTCTCAACCGCTTAGGGTTGGTTCCTGGCTCGCCCCCCGTTCGCCCGTTTCGCCGTTCTGCGGGTCCTCATCTCAAAGCGCGCGGTCGCTGTTTCAGCGGGTCGCCTGCCTTTGATTGGGTCTCGCGAGCACGTTCCACGCAGCATTGTGGAAGCGGTTTGCCGTGGTGTCCATTGACCAGCAACACCCTCTTCGCTGACTTGTACGGATGGCCGGCAGGATAGTTCGTCAATCGACCGGGTTCCATCCGCTGTTTCCGTGTCGAGACCAGACCCTTGCCGGCTCGCCCTTCGGTTTGCTGCGGTCTGAACCGGCGGCCGGTCGTTTCAAGGCCGCTTCGCGCCGCGTGGCGGCCGGCTCCGCCTCTCTTCTCAAAGCGCACCCGCGTCCTTCGCCGGGTTTTACCCCGCTTGTCCGCAAGCCCGCTTCGCTTGCTCAGTGGATCCGGACCTGTGATCCGCCCGTCTTCCGCCGGTTCCTTTCGACCGCACCGAAGGGCAAGCCGGCAAGGGTCGGAACCGCTTCGGAGGAAACCACGAAAGGAACATCCCATGGCCAAGGCCTCAACCCAATCCCGTCAACCCGCCCGCGTCGTGCAGCTGCGCAAGGGCGCGACCCTTGAAATGGTCCGCCTCACGTGCCCGGATGCCGCCCAGGCGCTGTCGATCGCCGAAAGTTTCGGGACTGCAGTCGTCGACGGCGACGGGATCCGCGACCTGCACGAGCGCCTGATCATCGAGACCGCCGATAGCCTTTCCGAGGGCCTTGGCGAACGGGCCATGCAGATCCACCTCCAGCGGATCGTCGGCGCCTATGTCGGGTCCGCCCAGGGCGCCGGCCAGTTCTACTCCCGCGCCGTCACCGAAGCCCGCGATGCGACGGCCAAGGCCGCCAGCGACAACCGGGACGAGGACCTCGACGGTCCGGTCGGGTACGACAGTGCGGCCCAGCGCAAGCGCGAGTTCGCGGCCGACATGGGGATCCAGGCCCATTCCCTGCGGATGGCAGCAGAAGGCACCGTCCGGGCATACGAGCAGGTCGTCGGCGAAACATGGAAGCCCTTCGATCGCCCGGTCGAAAACCCCGGCCAGTCGGTCGACCGCAAGGCAGCGGCCGCGCAGATGGCAGCACTTGGCTAGCGGTATGTGGGCGGGACTTCGGTCCCGCCTTTTCCGCTGGCAGATTATGGCGTCGCCGTTGTTTGTGCTTATATCAGGTGGCAAAGCTTCAGAAAATAAACACAGGAACAGCGGATGACGGAGAACTCGACCACCGAAACAAGCAAGCCCTGGCGCCTGTCCAAAGGACCGATCACCGCAAACGCGTACGACCTGAAAAAGGCCGAGGCCATCAATGCCCTCCTTGGCTCACCGGCAGGCATCTTGCCGACAAGCGAAAGCGATCCGATCCTGCCGTTTGCGATCGGGCTGTTCGAGACATTCAAGAGCCGGCTGCGTGACGACGCCACCCCAACGCAGCTTCGTCGCGCGACGGCCATCTATACCCATGCGAAAAACTACCTCCTCGCCTGCGCGCAGCCGGATTCCATGCGCCACGATATCGACGGGCGACCCGTCGCGCCCGTCAGCGAGGAGGATCGTCTGTCGAGCCAGCTGCGGTTCGCCGATATCCTGCGCAGCCGCAAGCTGTTGCAGACAGACGCAAGCGCGCAGGGCGACGATGCTGCATCCAGACAGCCCGAGCCTGCGGCTGCAGACGCGCCGCAGAACTAATCTGTCTCGGAGGCAGCGTGGCTATCTACCATTTGCGCGTTGACAAGATCGGGCGCTCCAAAGGCCAAAGCGCCGTGGCGTCCGCATCCTATTATGCCGATGAGCCGTTGATCGATCATCGGACCGGCATTCGGCATGTGATGCCGCCAAGGCCGGGTCTCATCCACGAGGATATCCTAACCCCGGCAGGTATGCCCTATCCCCACTCCGCCGATCGCCAGTCTCTCTGGAACGCCGTGGAGTCCCATGAGAAACGCAACGACAGCAATACTGCACTTGTATGGCACGCGGCGTTGCCCCGGGAACTGACCGATCGGCAGGCGATCATTCTCGCGGAGGCCTTCGCCCGCTCCCTGATGGAAAGAGAAGGGAACGTCATCGACCTGACGGTGAGACAGACCGGACCAGGTTCTCTTGTCGCCTTCCTGCTCTGCACAACCCGCCACGTCACCGCGACAGGCTTCGGCGATAAAATCGATTTCGTCCTCGGCGGCAGGGACAGAGAGAAGCGTGGGCTGCCAAAATCTCCCCGCACCGATCTTGCCGAAATCCGCGTGCAATGGGCAGACCTGGTCAACGCGGCGCTTGAGAACGCCGGTTCGACCGCTCGCGTCGATCACCGCAGCTTGAAAGATCGTGGCTATGACCTCATTCCTCAGACCCATCTTGGCTCGGCCGCAAGGCGAAGAACGGAGCGCGGTGAAGACATCGACCGGAAGGCGGGATCGATCGAACGGGATGTTCATAACACCAGAATAATCCAGGAGCGGCCCTCGATCATCAGGCAATTGATCGCAGATGCGGGGCAGACCTTTGACGGCGAGACGATCGAAATATTCGTACGCTGTTATGTCGATGATCAGATCCTTCAGCGTGAGCTGTGCCGCCTGGTTTTTGGCGAAAAGTGATGACCGCCCGCCGCCCCATGCGGTCCGTTCCGGTTGATCGGTCTGACGCCGGTCAGTCATCGCGCAACAGCTTCGCTGTCCTCCTCTTCGTTGCGGCCCTTGCCACCGGCTATGCCGGCGGACTGCGGGTGCGCACCTCCTTTTGCCCGTCGCTTTGAGGCCGCCGTAACGGGCCGCATGGGGCGGCCTTGAAACGGAGGTTTTAAGGAAATGACCAGGAAGAGCGAAAACGAGCGCGCCGATCTTTACACCCGGATCACGGATAAGATCGTGGCGGAGCTTCAACAGGGTGTCCGCCCGTGGATGAGGCCGTGGTCGGCCGCCAACACGACGGGCAGGATCAGCCGTCCTTTGCGGCACAACGGGGAACCCTATAGCGGGCTGAACGTGCTGTTATTGTGGTCGGAGGGCACGGCGCGGGGCTATTCATCGCCGATGTGGATGACGTTCAAGCAGTCGCTCGATCTGGGCGCCGCCGTTCGCAAGGGCGAAACCGGCACCACTATCATCTATGCCAGCCGCTTCACCAAAACGGAAGCCGACGGCCGCGGCGGCGAGGTCGAGCGCGATATCCCGTTCCTTAAAGCGTACACGGTGTTCAACGTAGCGCAAATCGACGGCCTGCCGGACCATTACCACGTTGCGGCTGAACCGGCGTTGAACCCGGTCGAGAGCATCGCCCATGCGGATCAGTTCTTCCGCAACACCGGCGCCATCATTCGGCATGGCGGCAATCAGGCTTTCTATTCCCCCGGCAGCGACATCATCCAGATGCCGCCATTCGAAAGCTTCAAGGATCCTGCTGCATATGTGGGGACCCTCAGTCACGAAAGTTGCCATTGGACGGCGCATCCGGATCGCGTGGGCCGCGATCTCAGCCGATATGCCAAGGATAAGACCGAACGAGCGCGGGAGGAATTGATCGCCGAGCTCGGCAGCTGCTTCCTCTGCGCCGATCTCGGCATCGTACCGGAGCTGGAGCCCAGGCCCGACCATGCCGCCTATCTTCAGTCGTGGCTCTCGGTGCTGTCCGATGACAGGAAGGCGATTTTCCAGGCGGCAGCCCACGCGCAACGGGCGGTGAATTACCTCCATGGTCTGCAGCCGTTGGCCTCTGAAGAGAGGGAGGCAGCCTGATGACCCCGCTCCATTCCTCCTCCCGACTGATCATCCTCGCCTGCTCGGCGACAAAGCGTGCGGAGCCGGACTATATGCCGGCACTCGAGCGCTACGACGGACCTCTTTGGAAGACCCTCCGTGCCGCCGATCCGGAAGGGATGAAAGCCAGTGTCGCCTTCCTGTCGGCACGTCTTGGCTTTCGCGCCGCCGACACGCCGATTGAGATGTACGACGCCCGGATGACCCCGGAGATCGCAGCAGCCATAAAGGCCGGCGGTCTCGCAACGCGGTGGCCCCGCCCGAAAACCCAGCGCCGGGTGATGCCATCCGGCGAACATGCGGGCGAACATATCGCCAGCATGACGCAGTACGGGCGCGCACCGTTTTGCGAAGTCGCGCTTGTCGGTGGCCATCTCTACCTCGATGTCATGCGGCATTTCGTCGGGCTGTTTCGCGATGGCGGCTTTGTCTCAGCCGATGCGACGATCATCGAGATCAACGGACCGATCGGCATGATGCGCCGTGACCTCCGGCTCTGGCTGGCCGGTGAGGGTGGGGGGACAGACTGATGTTTCACACCCCTGTCAACGGCGGGGAGGGCGCTCAGCTCTCCTCGATCCGCCTTCGCGTGTTGTCGCTCGGCGCTGGCGTCCAGTCTACGACGCTCGCACTGATGGCAGCGCATGGCGAGATCGGACCCATGCCCGATTGCGCGATTTTTGCTGATACCGGTTGGGAGCCGAAAGCCGTCTATGAACATCTCGAATGGCTGATGTCGCCCAACGTCCTGCCGTTCCCGGTTCATATCGTATCGGCCGGTAATATCCGCGAGCAACTGATACAGGCGGGCCGCGGCAATCGCTGGGCGTCCATTCCCGCTTTCACAAAATCCGTGATCCGCTCCGGGACAGAGCTCCCGATCCTGGATGAGGACGACGAGGGCGAGCTGATCGAAATCGGCCGGCGGCAGACGAAGGTCGAGACGGTATCGATCGGCATGCTCAGGAGGCAATGCACGGGCGATTTCAAGATCGTGCCTATCCGGCGAAAGGTGAGAGAGCTTGCCGGACTGACCCGCAAACGGTCCCCGAAATGTGCGGTGGTTGAATCGTTGATAGGCATAAGCCTTGATGAGATCGTGCGTGCCAAGCCAAGCTTCGAGGCGTGGCAAGTGAAGCGTTACCCGTTGATCGAGCAGCGCCTAAAGCGTTGCGACTGCCTGGCTTGGCTGCGCCGGCATGGCTATCCCGAGCCCCCGAAATCCGCCTGTATCGGCTGCCCCTTCCATGACAATCGCCGCTGGCGCGCAATGCGCGATCACGATCCCGAAGCATGGGCCGATGCAGTCGATGTCGATCGGGCAATCCGCACGGGCCTTCGGGGCATTCGCGGCGAGGTCTACCTGCACCGATCCTGTGTGCCGTTGGAGGATGCCGACCTGTCGACGGCGGCCGATCACGGCCAACTCGATCTGTGGCCAAACGAATGCGAGGGCATGTGCGGGCTGTGATCAGCCGGATGTTTGAACGACGGTGATGACGCGCGGCTGACCAAACGGAGCGGCCGCGGTTGCTCGAGAACGTGCGTGGTATCCGTCGTCGCCACCCCGGAGCAGAACCAATCCCGCTCTTTGTCGATGGGCTCCGTCGAGCCCCGGCCTTGTACGATCAACCCGTAAAGGGTCGGACTACGCAAAGCGTGCCGCCGCAGGCTTCGCCTTGCGGTGATCGCGGCCGGAGGCCCGACTTCAGGGGGAGCCATCGAGCGGGAATGGTCCCGCTCCAGGATGGAGCCAACTCGCCATGTCGCACAATCTCAGCCTCGCACAAAGCCACGCCTTCGACCTCGCCCGTACCCTGATGGTCCCTGTCCTCCTGTTCAGATCCGGCAACGAGTTCGGCGTCCTGCCGGCCGACGAAATCGATGGCGAAGACGATCTGGAGATCGTACACGAATACGATCCATTCGATGCGCGCCCGGCTCACTGAGCCGGATCGACGGCTTGCGGTTCGCCGCAAGCTCCGGTTCCCGGAGGCCTTGGCCGTCTGATGTTATCTTCGGCTCGATCAAAGTCGATCCAGAATGAGCATCTGGGGAAGACAGTGATATCATTCCGGTGCAGCAGGTTTCGGCGTTGGCGCGGGAAACGGATGTTGATGTGCTCCTATAGCCGCAAGGCGGGTTTCCGTCTCCGCTGAAACCAGTTGCCAAAGCCCGCTGGAAAACGCTCCGGGCACCCCATAGCGCGCGAAGTGCGGTTTGATGAGATTGAACCCGCGGGAGTCTCCCGACTGATAATGCCGGAATATCCAGTACGCGATCAGATCCGCCATCTGAATTAAGCGTGAAGCTTTCGAATCCAGAAATAGCGGCACTTCTGCAAAGTTTCGTAATTGTCCGTTTGCATGGCCGATGTGTTTAAAAACATGCGAGAGGGTTTGGATTTTCTCTTCGTAATTGCTTTTGTCGAGGATCACGAAACCACGCTCCGGGTTCTTTTTTCGGAACAGCGTGTTGAGAAAGCCGTCATGCAGCCAACACCTGGTTCGCGTACTTGCCAAAGGCGCCGGTCGCTCCATCGACAGCAAAGACGTCGGGTGACATTGGCACCGCGATCGATGCACATGGCAATACCGGAAAGTCGCCCATCCTCACTGACTGGACGTGGAGGCTTCAAGCGGTCCATGGTGGTGGCGATGGGCCAGCATGGTCCAACCTCGCATCGTGGTCGAGAAGCAACGGACCTGGCTTGGTAGCGGCCATTCGCTTTGAGCTCATCCGATCGATCGCCACTGCCAATCCCCTTCACGTACCGATTGCCGTCTCTTCTGCGGGCTCGATGGGGCATGTCTGACCGGGGACCGGCTGCGCCTCGATCGTCTTCCCGCAACGGTCGTTCGAGACTTTCTTCCCCTATCGGAACCCACCCCACACGACCAGTCGAGCGGGGACCCCGGGTCGCCGCTATTCCTCGCGCGACAAGAAACCCACTCCCGACCGCCTTCCACTTCGTTTCAGCCCCTCCGGGGTGCGGTCCGATCGTCCCCGGTCTTTGCGACTGCCATCGAGGCCGCGAAGAGCGCGGTCCGAAACCAGCGAAAGGAAATGACAATGGCAACCATCGGCACCTTCACCACCACTGAAAACGGCTTCACAGGCTCGATCCGCACTCTCGCCCTCAACGTCAAGGCCCGGATCGCCCGCGTCGAAAACCCCTCCGAAAAGGGCCCGCACTTCCGCATCTACGCCGGTAATGTCGAGCTGGGAGCCGCCTGGCAGAAGCGCTCCGAGCAAACTGACCGCGACTACCTCTCGGTCAAGCTCGACGACCCGAGCTTCCCGGCTCCGATCTACGCGACGCTCGCCGAGGTCGAAGGCGAAGACGGCTACCAGCTGATCTGGTCCCGCCCGAACCGCGATTGAGGCTCGCCACCGGCCCCGCCACCTGGCGGGGCCATATCCCGCAGGCGAGAAGCGGGAACCACTATCGTCAGATATTAGGGCCGGCCTCCAAGCCACAGGCAGCAGCGCCACTGCCCTCGATTCAACTAACCATCCATGCTACATTACGATTTAGCAAATCGAGGATCGTCATGGCACACGCAATCCGTCATTCCGACGCCACTCCCGAGCAGGTCATTCGCACACTCGCACGTCAGCACGGCATTGTCGCCGAGCGCAACGGGACCGACGACATGGCCGACACCATCACGCGCCTGTCGGGCGATGACGTAATCCACGACGAGATCGAAGATCTTCTCGTTACGATGCAACGCAAGGGCGTTATCACTGACGTTCAGGCGAATGCCCTTTACGGGAATTATCTAGCAAGCGCATGACGTTCGACCGTTTCGGCGATTATTCGACAAGAGGTTATCTGAGAAATACCTTAGGAGCCGACGAAAACGTGGTTAAGCGCCTGGAACACCGGGCTTTCCGCGCCAATCTCGACTCCGCGCTTGACAGCCTGAAATCCAAATCGACGCTTGCCTGAGGACGTTTTGCAGGTCCATGCAAAACTGTTCTCGAGCATTTATCCATGGGCTGGCCAGGATCGCATAGTTACGGCCCCCGGTAGCGCCATCGGTAAGAATGGCAATTTCGATCTTTTCTCGCATCCTGCAGATTCCCGTAGAGCTGTCGAGACGGCTCTGGAAATGGCCGCCGACAAAAATACGATGCGGGCCAGACCCGGCGAGGTCATGGGCTATCTGGCCTACGCGCACCCATTTCTTGACGGAAACGGGCGCACTATCATGACCCTTCGCGCCGAACTTTGCCGTCGCGCTGGAATCCACATCGACTGGTCGCAGACCAACAAGTTCGACTACCTCAATGCATTGACGAAAGAACTGGACACTCCCGGCAAAGGTCACCTGGACGCTTATCTGAAGCCATTCCTCCGGATCGAAGCGTTGGACCAGGCCCAGTCGGCAAACATGCTGCGCGATTTGCCGGGGCTTAGGCCTTCGGCGGTTCCGCAACAAGGACCGGTCATCGTGCCGAAGCGCGACCTGGACCCGACGGCGACGAAGGCTGACATTGAGAGGGCATTGGCGGCAAACGATGCTTTCGTTGACAGCGATCGCAAGCTCGAACAGATGGCTGCAAGCGTCTACAAAGACCCGGTGCCCCTCATAAAGGACATTCGAGAGGCGGCACTGACAGGTTCTATTGGCGATCAGTCAGTCGTCAAGCGCATCGATCTGGACCCGGATTCCTACGGACCATACAAGGGCGCCGGCGGAATCTTTTCCAGCCAGCAGGAGAGGAAAGACTATCGCAATGCCACTGCCGCGCGATCCGGTTTGAAAGCCGGAGCGGAGCACCTGATTTCGACGGCTCATGGCATCCGCCAGGCTCTCGCCAACGAAAAGCAGCAGCTTGCGGAGCGGGATAAGATTGAAATCCGATTGCCGGACCCCGTGATGATGAATGCCATCGAGAAGAGCCAGCCATTGTCTGACGCGCAGGCGGCCGAGATAGACAAGGCCATTCGTTCATTCGAACATCGTTTTGGCGATGATGTGGGCAAGGTGCGGACTGCCCTCAATCTCGCGCCTTTGGCTGAGAAGCATGGGCTCGATACCGAACAGCTCACCATGGCCCGCCAAGTCCTGAAAACGCTCGACAAAGGCCAGTCTCAAGCGCGCGAGCAGGCACAGGTCATCAAGCAGTCTCAGGGCCAAGCCAGGGGCGGTCCCACGCGGTAACCGGGCAGCCGGCGAGACAAAGAGTGGTCCAATGCCTTTGCAAAGCAGATAGCCATTCACTTTGAGCTCATCCGATAGATCGCCACTGCCAATTTCCTTCACATACCGATTGCCGTCTCTTCTGCGGGCTCGATGGGGCATGTCTGACCGGAAACCGGCTTCGCCTCGATCGTCTTCCCGCAACGGTCGTTCGAGACTTTCTTCCCCTATCGGAACCCACCCCACTCGACCAGTCGAGCGGGGACCCCGGGTCGCCGCTATTCCTCGCGGGTCAAGAAAGCCTCTCCCGGTCGCCTTCCTCTTCGTTTCAGCCCCTCCGGGGTGCGGTCCGATCGTCCCCGGCCTTTGCGACTGCCATCGAGGCCGCGAAGAGCGCGGCCCGAAACCAGCGAAAGGAAATGACAATGGCAACCATCGGCACCTTCACCACCACTGAAAACGGCTTCACAGGCTCGATCCGCACGCTTGCTCTCAACGTCAAGGCACGCATCGCCCGCGTCGAAAACCCCTCCGACAAAGGCCTCACTTCCGCATCTACGCGGGCAATGTCGAGCTGGGTGCAGCCTGGCAGAAGCGCTCCGAGCAAACTGACCGCGACTATCTTTCGGTCAAGCTCGACGATCCGAGCTTCCCGGCTCCGATATACGCAACGCTCTCCGAGGTCGAGACGAGGACGGCTACCAGCTGATCTGGTCCCGCCCGAACCGGGACTGAACAAAGATCGCCAACGGCCCCGCCCGACAGGCGGGGCCTCTGTCCCGATCGGCAACCGCATCGATCACAGCGTTGCCATTTTATAGAATCGTCCCTCTACGCGAGGTTCATTGATACTTCTGCCGCTCACGACGACAAAGAACGTAAAGGAGTGTACTTTATGACAGACATCGAAATCACCCCTGCTGAAACGGATGACATCGCCGCCGTAGCCACGCCTGCCCAGCGAAACCCGATAAGGGACGGCTTCGATGCGGAAATTCACCTACCGAGCACGATTTCCAAGGAGTTCCTGTCGGCAGCGTTGCTGTGGGCTATCGAGAACAAGGCCGAGTTCGGCGTCTTTCACGATCCGCAACAAATCGTTTTCGCGTTCCTTGGCGGCCACAGCCACTACATGCCCTCCCGATGGTCCGACAAGCGCTGGCATATCGGCCGGGAGAACCTCGATCCCGGTTTCTCTCCAGAGGACGCCTGACATCGAGAGCAGAGGCGGCTTCGTCCGCCTTTGCTTTTCTGCAGAGTAGGAACCGAAGCCCGGACGCGCCGTTCCGACAGCTAGAGCAACAATGGCCCGCAATTCCACATCTAGGCTGGCGAACCGGCTTCCACGCGGCTTGGTACAAGCGCTCCGCACCCGATTATTCACGGTCGAGCGGGACGCGCCGATCTACACAACGCTTTCCGAGCTCGAACGCCAGGAAGGCGACCAGTTGATCTTGCGCCGGCCAACCCGGATTGTTCGAGGTTCGCCGCCGGCCCCGCAACCAGGCGGGTTCTCTTGAAGTCTGAACGTGAAGCCGGAGGTGGGCATCGAGCCCACCTCCGGCTTACTGGTGCCATACGGAGAGGGCGTGGTCTGATCAGATCGAGCTATGGTGCCGGGACGCCATGACGGCGTCAAGGACTTCGCGGTACCCCCAAAATGCTACGCATTTCGGCTCCCCCACTCGCCGCCTCTGGCGGTCGCTGACGCGATCCCTGACCCCGCCATGCCGTCCCGCCGCCGGTCATCGTCTTTCACAAACTCAAGGAGATGAGATGATGACGATGATCCTGGAAATCCAAATCGAAGAGCTTCGCCTGGAACTGAACAGCGCTTTTGACATCATCGAGCGCCGCCAGATCGAAATCGAGCTGGAGCTTGCCCGGGCCGAACTGGCTGTAACGCTGGCCGAACAGGATGGCGTCATCGACGCAGAACCGCCCTTCTGAGGGCGGCACCACCTTTGCCGACCGACGTCGGCGCTTATTATCGCGAGGCAAGGATCTGCTGCAGTTTCCTTGTCGATCTGCTTCATCTGCACCGGGGAGGATGCACCCCGTTCGTCATGCGCAACCTGCCGGCGCCAGAATTTTCCCCGCCGCTTCGCGTCTCCTCGCCCGACAAAATTCGGGTGCCGGCAGGTCCTCCGCTTTGCTGCGGCCTTGGCAGGTGCAGCACTCCTTGTCCGGGCTGCCACTGATCCCCGCGATGACCGCAATCGACAAGGAGAAACACCATGCAACAACTCGCTCAGTTCCTGAACCGCACCGGCCGACGCCTCCGTACCCTCGGTAAGGTGATCGTCCACTTCTTCCGGAAGGGAAAACTCGGCCTGAAGCTCGCAATCAAGATCCCGTTCTTCGTCAAGATCGAGGCAACTTTCGAAACCGACTGGTATCGCCGACATTGACGCCGTGCGGGCCGCATCGCTCGGTCCTTCATTTCCGGTTGCCCGGATCGGTCGTCAGCTTCGGGGTGTCAAAACGGTCTGTCTCGGCCGGTATCCGCGTGCGCGTTTCTGTTTCGTGAGATCGAGAAACAGACGGACAGCCTCTTCTTCCCGGTCGAACAGATGTGCCTTTGCCTGCCCCCCTGTTCCGATGCGGCCCCATGTTCTGGTAAGGCACGCCTCGCCGAACAACGTCTCGGTAATCTCCAGGACATAATAGCGGGCCAGGTTTCTGGCCGGGTCGGTCCGTTCGATATAGAGTTGATATGGCTGAGCAAGCATGGCTCCAGAATCCGCTATAGAGGCCATAGGGTCCAGTGAAAGATTTGAATCGGTCGGCGCCCACCGATTCACGTCGGTGATATGCGGTGGAGAGTGCTGTCATGAACCAAGGCGTGGGCGGGCCGATCTTCGACCGGACGGCTCTGCTCGCTTCGCTCACCGAACCCGCTGCGCGGTTTCGTCCATGCGGCAACGATCCTCCCGCGGCAAGGCGCAGCGCCGAGGGCGTTCGATGGGCCGAGTTGTGCCGGAGTGATAAATGGTCGTTTGTACGGGCAAGCGGTCGCGCCTTTCAGCCGCAGGCTGTTTGTCTCTCCGAACCTCAATTTGACGCCGGCCCACCCGGCGTCAGAACAGCGCGGCCTCTCCACCATTTCCCAGCCCCTATTCGTTTCTGCCAGATTGGTTTTCCAGCCCGGAGGGCCGGAGCGGGCTTCCCATCAGGAAGTGCGCGAAGCAAGCGAAGGCATGAACGCGCTCCTCCATTGCGCCGAAGAGAATGCCGCAGCTTGTGGTAAACCTGGCCGAAGGCCGCCGTTTGATGTAACGGCGTCAGCCGGCCGCTTTCGGCGCAAAGTTCGATGGTCCCACCCTCGATGCCATTTCCTCACGGCGGAAATAGATAGCGCGCCCGCAGCGCAGCGGCGGGTTACCGCTCGTGAAAATGATCTGCTCGTCGGTCCGCATCTGCATGACCTCGTAGGGCAATATCAACGGCCGCTGCGAGATCTGTTTGGAACGGGTGCGTCCGTTGCGCCCACCGTTGGAATTGCGCGTCACCTGATCGACCTCGATGGTCGTCGTGCCGCAACGCCTGGAAATGTAATCCGCGGTATCGGTATCGTTCACCGCCGAAAACGATACCCAGGACGCGGACTCGAACCATTTGCTGGTCGCGTCGCGACCGCCGAACGCTTCCCGCATTTGTCCTAGCGACTGGAACAGCATCAGCAAGGTGATGCCGTATTTGCGACCAGCATCGCGGGCGGTTTCGATGATGCGCATATACCCCAGACGTGCCGCCTCATCGAGAAGGAAGAGGGCGCGTTCTGAGACATCGCCGTTGCGATTATAGAGCGCCTTCAGGAACGCTCCAATTATCACGCGGGCCATGCCGGGATGATTTTCGAGGGTCGATAGATCGATGTTGATAAACACCGTCATGTTGCCAGAGGCAATGTCTTCCGTATGAAAGGATCTCCCGGAAACGACAGCCGCGTAGTTTTCGTATGACAGCCAGTGGGTTTCCTTGGTGGCCGTCGCATAGACGCCGGAAAACGTCTGCTCGGTCATGTTGATGAAGGGCGCTACATTCTCTCGCACGAACCGCGACGACGTGTTCTTGTGAATCTTTTCGAGCTTCTTCTGCAGCGTCTTTTCAGGCTGGGCGAGCCGCTTGCGCACCATGCGCAGCGACTTTTCGCCCGTCTTGAATTCGGGATCTTCGTCCGGGTCGTCTTCGATCTCATCGAGATCGGTCAGCATAACGTCGGCGATAACCGCCGCGATGAGCTGCTCGGCGGTGGTTCGGAAAAAGTCGTCCGACCCGGAACTGACGCGCGGCTTTTCGCTCATCAGCCACGCGGCCACCGAGGCGATATCCTCTTCCGGCGTATTGCCGTGTTTGCCGATCCAGTCGAGCACATTGAAACCGATATGCGGCAACCTCGGATCGAGCGACACGACCTCCTGATGGTTTCTGGTCCGATGCTCGCTGACCATCGGCGCGATCTCGGTCGATGGATCAAGCACGATCATGGACCCTTTGAACGTGAGTGCCGTGGGAATGACAACGGACGTGGTTTTGAAGCCGCCAGAGCCGGCGAACACGAGGCCATGCGTGGATCCAAATCCGGCGTCGAAACCAAGGAGGGGCGCTTTGCCGCCTTTGCCCCAGGTCTCCTTTCGACGAGGATCGAAACCAACCTGACCGATACTATCTTGGTCAGGCCGGTAATTTTCTCCAACGACAATCCCGCCGATCGGCGGGAAAAGCTTTGCGGCGTGAGACAGGCTCATCCAGTCGTTTGCACCATGGACAGCCCTTGTGCCTTTCAGGCGCTTCGGACCCGTCCGGCCGAACGCCATGTTGCCACGCTGCCCGACCTTTAAACCGAAGATCGCGATAAAGAAGCAGGCTGTGGCTCCGGCGATCGTAAACCAGTCGACCAGAGGCAAAAGAAGAGCATTTGGCTGGCTGGATCGAATTGCGATCAGCCGAAATCCCTCACCACCAACACCCAGTGCCATCGACAAAAAACCACCGATCAGCACCCCCCATCCTGCCCACTGGATCAGGAGAGAGCCTCTGGTGCTGAACAAAAAGATGACGCCGACCAGAGCTGCCGTCGCATAGGGAACGGTCAGGCCGACGCGTCCCAGTGCCTGGTAGGCTTGCGGGCTGGTGCCGAAACCGGCCAGCCAGAATTCAATCCCTTTCATTCCAATTGTAAGTGCCAGCATCAGGGCTGCCGGCACGATCACGAGCATCATCTTCTTGGGCAGCATCCTCGAACCCTCTTTTGCCGATGGCTTGCAGCCTTGCCCATTCCCCTTCGGCGTCGCTCAGGCGCTTTGGGAGCTCCATCAGCCAACCGAGCAAGACGGCTTTGTCGATATCCCGAAGTCCGGCTTTGACCACCAGACCGCCAAGCTGGATCTTCTCGCGCGTGTCCTTTTTGCGATCTTCGTTTCGGGCCGATTGCAACTGTCTCTCCTTCTGGGCGATACGGCCTCTAAGCCGTCGTGTTGGACAGTTGCGACGAGGATTGAAATCGTGCGGCCAGTTCTTTCAGCGCCGACACCAGAACAGCGTCATCGATGTCGATCTCATGCAATCCGGCTTTGACGGCGAGCGATCCGAGGCGTTCAGCCTCGCGCGCTTCGGCCTCTTTCAGCTCAACCTTGAGCGCTTCCATGGCCGCTTTGATCTCAGCCGGCGATTTGGTTCTCTTTGCCATCGTGCTTGCTCCTTTCTTTTCCCGGCAGTTTTGGAGGAAGCGGTAGCTTCCTTCAACCACAGATTTCTGCGTTAGCTGAAATCAACTTTACAAGGCACCGGCCTTGCCGGTACTTTTTGGTCTGTTTCTAACAGCGCAGTAATACGTTGCTGCGCAACGTTTGCTCTACGCGCCCTCTGGATGGGCGCTTATCTGTCCGGAGATCGCTCTCTTGGCGATTACGCATTTCACCCCCCAGATCATCAGCCGCGGTGAAGGCCGATCGGCTGTTGCCGCGGCCGCGTATCGTCACACTGCCCGCATGGAGAACGAGCGTGAGGGGAGGGTTGCCGACTTCTTCAACAAACCCGGTCTTGTCCACAGCGAGTTTGCTCTACCGGACGATGCACCGGATTGGGCAAGGGTGATGAAATACGGCAAGAGCCCGGCGCAATCATCCGAGGCGTTCTGGAACAAGGTCGAGGCGTTCGAGACGCGAAAAGATGCGCAGCTCGCCAAGGAGTTCATCCTGGCGGTGCCTGTCGAACTTTCGACCGAGCAGAATATTGCGATGATGCGGGACTTCGTGTCCTCCGAAGTGACGGCGCGCGGCCTTGTGGCAGATTGGGTCTATCACGATGCAACGGGCAATCCGCATCTGCATTTGATGACCAGCTTGCGTCCGTTGACGAATGACGGGTTCGGGGGAAAGAAGGTCGCCATTCTCGATGCGAACGGACAGCCGCAACGATCGAAGTCCGGTCAGATTCAGTACAAGCTATGGGCCGGCGACAAGACCGACTTTCTCGATTTGCGGGATGCCTGGTACGCCATGCAGAACAAACATCTGCGCTTGAACGGCCATGACATTCATGTCGACGGCCGTTCTTATGCTGAGCGCGGGATCGGGCTTGTGCCAACGCCGCATATCGGGGTTTCGACCAAGAACATTCAGCGCGAGGCGGAGGCGCAGAGCCGGGCGGTCGATCTTGAACGACTGACGCTGCATCAGGCCGCACGGCGCGAGAACGCGCGCCGGATCGAGCAGCGGCCGGAGATCGTGCTCGACGCGATCTCTTGGGAAAAGTCGGTGTTCGACGAGCGTGATATCTCCAAATATCTCCATCGTTATATTGATGACGCGGGGCAGTTTGCGAACCTCATGGCGCGTATCCTGCAGAGCCCGGAGCTTTCGCTTCTCGAGGCCGAGGAGGTCGATTTCGCGACCGGCGAAGTTCTGCCGAACCGGTACGCCACCCGCGACATGATCCGCATCGAGGCGGACATGGCTGAACAGGCGAGCCGCCTTTCGATCCTCTCCGGGTTCGGTGTTTCGCGCTCGACGCGCGGAGAAGTCCTAGCCGCCAATGGCAAACTGTCCGACGAGCAGAAAGTGGCCGTCGAGCGCATTACCGGCGACGAGCGGTTGTCCCTTGTCGTCGGTCGCGCAGGCGCCGGCAAAACCACAATGATGAAAGCCGCCCGTGAGGTCTGGGAGGCGAACGGCTACAAGGTTGTGGGCGGCGCGCTCGCGGGCAAGGCGGCGGAAGGGCTTGAGAAAGAGGCCGGCATCAAGAGCCGCACCCTGGCCTCCTGGCAACTGCAATGGAAGGAGGGCCGCGCTGCCCTCGATGACAAGACCGTGTTCGTCATCGACGAAGCGGGCATGGTCGCGTCGCGGCAAATGGCCGAATTCGTTTCAGCCATCGATCGGGCGGGGGCCAAACTTGTCCTTGTCGGTGACGCTGACCAGTTGCAGCCGATCGAGGCGGGCGGAGCCTTCCGCAAGCTCGCCGACAACATCGGCTATGCGGAGCTGGGTACGATCTGGCGCCAGCGCCAGCAGTGGATGCGTCATGCGTCGATGGATCTTGCGCGCGGCAATGTTCGCGAGGCGCTGACTGCCTATCACGAGAGGGGTCACGTGAAGGAAGCGACCACCAAGGCGGATACCATCGCCGCCCTGGTCAAGGACTGGATTGCCGACTATGACCCGGCCCGGTCGAGCCTGATACTCGCCTATATGCGCAAGGACGTGCGGGCGCTCAATGAGCAGGCAAGAGCCGCGTTGCAGGAGCGTGGCATCATCGCGCAGGGAACAGAGTTCCGCACCGAGGACGGTATGCGAAATTTTAGCCCCGGCGATCAGATCGTTTTCCTTAAAAATGAGAAATCGCTTGGCGTCATGAACGGCATGATCGCCCGCGTCGTAGTAGCCGAGAAAGGCAAGATCGTCGCAGAAGTCGGTAGTGAAAACCGCCGTGTCGAGATCGATCAGGCATTCTATCGCAACGTTGATCATGGCTATGCGACCACCATCCATAAGAGTCAGGGCGCGACGGCCGATCGCGTCAAGGTTCTGGCCTCGTCCATGTTCGACAGGCATCTTTCCTATGTCGCGCTCACCCGCCACCGGGACAGCGTGGAGCTTTACGCGGCGGCGCAGGAGTTCGCCCGCTACAGTCGTGTCGACCATGCTGCCGGCATTACTGGCAAGCTCGTTGATGCTGGAATGAAAAAATTCCGCGAAGGCGACGATGTGAAGCCGACGCCTTATGCGGACCTGCTGGACGCAGCTGGGAACACACATCGGCTGTGGGGCGTCAGCTTGCCCGACGCAATGGACAAGGGTGGCGTGACCATCGGGGAGGTGGTGACGCTCCGCAACGATGGAACCGAGGAAGTCATCGTTTCCGTTCCGGTTATCGACGAACTTACCGGCGCCAAGACATGGGAAGAGCGCATTGGCGAGCGCAACATCTGGACGGCTACGCTTGTCGGTGATCGAGATCCAGCCGCGCAAAGTGTTGCGGCTGCGCACCTCTATTCTAAGGGTGGCCGCGTCGATCACAGCGCCGGCATTGTCGGTGAGCTGGTCGAGGCCGGTAAAGCCCATTTCCGTGAAGATGAGAAAGGTCGCGAAACGCCATATGCCGATATTCGTAGCGCCGATGGTGCGGTCCATCGCCTATGGGGCGTTTCATTGCCCAAGGCGTTGGAGCATTCGGGCGCAGCCACCGGTGACACTGTTCGCTTGCGACGCGATGGTGTCGAGGATGTCAATGTCCCGGTGCGCAAGGTCGATCCAGCGACCGGAAAGACCACGACCACATGGGTGAGCGCGCAGCGCAATGTGTGGACGGCTGAGGTCATCGAGACGGCGGCAGCTCGCGACGCCCGGCTTGACGCCGCTCAGGAGCAACCGGAACAATCGAAACTCCTGGACCAGCTCGCCGCCCGGATGTCTCGCTCCGGTGCGAAGACAACGACGCTCGACTATGCGGGATCGCGCCACTACGACCAGGCGCTTGATTATGCCAACAACAGAGGCTTGTATGGGCTTCGGGTTGCCAAGGCGATCGCACGGGATCAGGCCCGCTGGATCAGGATTCAGCGCGACAGGATCGCGGCGGCAGGCGCGAAGCTTTCGAAATTCATCGAGCGGTTCGGCCAGCACCAGACCATGGGTCAGGCCGTTTCGAGACAGACCGCCACAGCGGCGGCACCCAGCCAGCCCTGGTTGCGCGGTATCGCGACCTGGGCGAGATCCATCAGCCAATTCGTGGAGGCAAAAGTGCAAGGCGATGCGACCCTCACCGTTCACTGGACCAAAATCAATGAGCGCCTGAAATTCATCTATGAGAAGCCGGACGAGGCCATGAAGGCGATGAATCTTGCGCCGGCGCTCAATGGTGATGATGCCACGGCCAAGGCCGCGCAGGACCGCATCATCAATCAGCTCGCGAGCAATCCCGAAGCCTATGGCGCGATCAGGGGCAAGACCGGAATGCTGGCGTCTGGCGCCGCCAAGGCGCAGCGTCAAAACGCGCTCGGCCATGTTGATCCGCTGGCGAAATCAATCCGCGATTATGTTCGCATCCGCGCCGAGGTTCAGGAGCTTCATACCGGCACCCTTCGGCAGGAGCGAAATCGACAACGCGTCGATGTGCCGTCGATCTCGAGCAATGCCAACCACACCCTCGAGCGCATCCGCGACGCCGTCGACCGCAACGACCTGCATTCGCAGCTGGGCTTTGCGCTGTCCGACCGGATCGTTCGGGCCGAAATCGAGGGCTTGAACAAGGTGCTCGATGAAAAGTTCGGCGCGAACACCTTCAGCAGCGCCGAGCCGCAGGGCAGGAAGTTTGACGCCGCGGCGGCGAAAGTCACCCCTGACGATCACGGCAAGCTCGCTCAGTCCTGGCCACTGTTCAACGCCGCGCAGAAGGTGGCCGCTCACCAAAAGGAGCAGGCACAGGCGCAGGCGAGAACGCAGGTGCAAAAGGCGGGGATGACCCGTTGAGCGCCCGCCGCAACGCCCTCGCTATCCTTGGCGTCGGGGCCGTATTGATCGGCGGTATCGCCGGCACATTTGCGATTGGTGGTTACCGCATCAATTTTACGCCGTCATATAACCTTGGCCTATGGCAGATCGGCGCTCTGGATCGAGAGGTTCGGCCAGGGGATCGAATATTTATCTGCCCACTCGCTGGCGCAGCCGTGTCGCTGGCACTTGAACGTCACTATCTCCCGCGAGGGCTATGCCCTTCAGGTAGCGGTCCGCTCATCAAAACCGTGGCGGCGACTGCAGGTCAGTCGGTCGAAATTGGCGGCCAGGTCATCATCGATGGCAAACCGCTTCATTCATCGCGCGTCCTCAAGGCTGACGCAGAAGGACGGCCCATGCCGGTCTATGCCGGCGGCACCATTCCCGAGGGCAAGATTTTTCTACATTCCGAATTTGTTGGTTCATATGACTCGAGATACTTTGGCCCACTCCCGGCCGACGGCGTCCTTGGCCTCGCGCGAGAAATTCTCACGTTCTCTCCGTAATCTCACGCCCCGCAATCTGGCGATCAACGCGGCGTTCGTCGCCGGCGGCTGCATTACCGGCGCGGCGGGCTGGAGCGGTCATGCGCTCACGCTTCCGATCGGCATCGCCTTTCCGGCCCTCTGGGCATTCGCCCCCTCCCGGATCGTGGCAGCGCTCGTGGCGGCGGCCTATTTCCTGGGAGCCTCGCGCGGCCTGCCGGTCGGAACATCGATCTTCTTTGGCGAGCAGCTCGCCATCGGCATTTCGTTCTGGCTCGCCGCCTCGATCCTCTTCGTCATCGTTCATGCCGCCCTGTGGGCGTCAAAGGGCGGGCGGCATCGCCCGCTGCGCTACGCGGTCGCCGCCGTTATGATGAGTGTGCCGCCGTTCGGAATTACGGGCTGGGCTAGCCCGATTACGGCGGCCGGCGTGCTGTTTCCCGGTTGGGGCTGGTACGGTCTGACTGCGATGGCGGTCGGCCTGGTCATCATGACCACGAAGTATTGGCCGACCGCAGCGCTTGTCCTGGGAGGATTTTACGCCTGGTCCGCTACATCGTGGACCGCGCCTACAGTGCCTGATCGCTTGGCAGGGATCAACACGCAGTTCAAGTTTACCACAGCCGGCCAATATGCCGACTACGCGCAGCATCTTGAGACGATCGCAATGGTCAGGCAGGCCGTGGGGCAGGGCGCGTCGGTCGTTGTCCTGCCCGAGAGCGCCTTCGGTCTCTGGAGCCACACCACAGAGAGCCTGTGGCAAGGCGAGCTCACCGGTCTTGATGTCCGGATCATTGGCGGTGCGGCCGTCGTCGATCCCACCGGCTACGACAATACGATGATCGAACTGACACCGAAAACATCGCAAATTCTCTATAGTCAACGAATGCCGGTCCCGGTTTCGATGTGGCAGCCATGGGCAACAGGTGGCGCGGACGCTCAGTTCTTCGGCAATCCGTATGTGATTATTGAGGGGAAGCGGGCAGCGCCACTTATCTGCTACGAGCTGCTTTTGGTCTGGCCTGTACTGCAATCCATGATGTACGAACCTGATATGATTGTGGCGGTCGGCAATGGCTGGTGGACGGGCGGCTCCAACATCGTTTCCATCCTGAAAGCAAGCGGAGAGGCATGGGCCTCGCTCTTCGGCCTTCCACTCGTGATGGCGTTCAACATGTAAGGAGGATAGCCTCTGTGCTTGTCGAGTTTTGGATTGTATTCATTATCGTTCAACTTGAAAAGCTGCGCGCCTTCGATCCGCGTGTGGGCTGGCTGCTTGCCCTGGGGGCAATGGTTCTTCATCTCGGAGTTGCCCTCGTTTTGCGAAACTCAGGATGGATAGGTGCCGGAGGTGCTTTGGTCATCATCCTCGGTGTTCTCACGATTGCACGTCCTCTGATCCGAAGAGGAGACGAAACTGTCATCCGGGCCAAGGGAGCAGTGGCAAAGCAGGTTCGAGAGGTCGAGGGAAGGGTGGTAGACGCCGATCCGGTAGAGGCATCGCAGCAGCAGCTGGACGTGCGGGCAGAGCTCCAACACGGACCGACATTGGTTATCGTCGGCACAGCGATCAATGGCTATGGCAGTCTGATCGCCGGCAACTTTTTTGGATGGTGATGTGATAATCGATGCAGCATTGATTCAACAATGTGCCGATCCGCGCCTCAGCGTCGAGACCGTGCAGACGTTTGTCGAAGAGGTCGGCGCGACCGACCATCTGACAGTGACCGTCAAAAGCGGTGATCGCACGTATGCTGTCCCTCGCCCTAAAACAGCCGAAGAAGCGATGGCACTGGCGCGCGAATATATAGGGCAGGCCGTTGTTCGCGTAGGATTGACGCAGTATCCAGCCGGTCTCGGTGCGGTCGACAAGAGCCAGCTCAGCATGGATCTTTTCGAGCCGTGCCATAATCTTCGGATGGGCACTGCACTTTTTGCAAAGATCTACCGCATCGTGACGAAATGGTATGGTAACCCGCGGTCGGAGGCCTTCGATGACGCGCTATGGTCATATGGAACCGGCGTGTTTGAAGGAGAACGCATATTTTATGCCGAAGATCCGGGCGACGTGAAGCTTGCAGAGCCGAAGGCGACGGAGTCTCAAGAGACCGGAGTATCCTCGGCCGAGGCAACGTCCGATGAGGGTCCTTCCGAGCCTCCATTCAAGAGTGAGGACCCCAACAAAGCGAGTATGCGGATCGATCTAAGCGGCATCAAAGCCCATAATTCCGAACCGAAGAGCACAGGCGAATGAACGCTCACATCCTCGTCACGATCATGCTGTGCACCCTGCAGTGCGAGCCGACGGAGGTCCGCATATGGGACGGTGATACGTTCCGCATTGGAAGCCGTAGCGGAGAAGCGGTCCGAATATTTAATATCGACGCGCCAGAGATCGCGGGGAAATGCCGCTACGAGACTGATCTGGCGCAAAGGTCCAAGCAACGGCTCGCGTCCATTCTGCAGAGCGGCAAGGTGGAGATCCAGAGACAGGATACCGACCGTTACGGCCGCACCTTAGCAACTGTGCGCGTCAAGGGCAGGGACGCTGGCGACACGCTTGTGAAAGAGGGTTTGGCGCGCATATGGAGCGGTAGACGCGAGCCGTGGTGCTGAGGAGCATGAATCATAGCAGCTCCACGAACAAGGTCGAGGCCCTGACGAAATCCTTGAACCCGCCATCGTTCCGAACCAGTTCTTCGGTGTCGGTGTCGGTGTCGGTGTCGGTGTCGGTGTCGGTGTCGTCGCGGAACTTCAAACCGGCCGCGCGCGAAGCGCCGTAATGCTGAGTTGCGTCTGGTCGATCATCTTGTGCAGATCGCTCGAACGAACAATGCTCGCAAAGTAACCGTCTGCGAGCCTCGGCGCATTGCACACGTGCTATCTGCTCGCCGCGCAGCACGTCAAATTCTCGCGCGCGCCGCGAACGCGATCCACGCCATCTCCGTATAAGCGGCTTCGCCGTCTCTCTTGGCTTCGGAATCCTTGTCGCCATAGCATGAAGGCGATGAGAAAACCTAGCATAAATCCGAGACTTCCGTGCGAGAGCGAGCCGACGCAACACATACAACATCCGAGCTTTGGGACCGGCTCCACGATCTAAGGGAAGAGGACATAAATTTGTAAAATTTCCGGGCCAAGTTGCCGTAACCTTGTCAAATAACCGGTTCAAGCTACCTGTAACTCGATGCACTTAAGCGGACCCCTAATAGTCACTCCGAATTTTTCCAAACAGAGGTTCCTTTAGATCATGGACAAAGAGCTGGACGCGATGATGGAAGCCCACCGTGAGACTGTGCAGGGGCTAGCCGCCTGTGTGCAGAAAATGCAGTCACCTGATAACACCTTGTGCTCATTTGGGAACTTGATCGATGCCACCTTGGCAGAGGAAAAAGCCCGCCGCAGCCTATTCCGTTATGTGCCGGCGACCTTAAGTGCGAAACGAAAACATTTAATTTATAAGATTGGATTCCTCATTGTGACCCACTCTTGGCTATACGAAAATATTCCCTTGGTTGGTTGAGCGACCACGGCAGCTGTTGAACATTCAGTTGCAAGAAGGTAAATATTAATTAGCCACCCGCATATAGCTTTGTAGGATATTCGCGGCAAATATCGGATCGATGGTGATGGAGGCGGTTGTGAGCACCAGAAAAACCTTCAACAGATTATCCGCAATCCTCGCGGAATTGGGGACCCGCCATCGAAACCAGTGCAGAAAGAAATCGCAAAAAGCCTCGTCGGCCACTGCGACCCTGACCGGATGGTTAATGACCGCTCTATCGCTTGGCGCAGATATTGGAGCGCGACGATATCGATAGCTTTCGTCTCCAAGATCTTACGGTGGGTCAGCAGGCAGCCCGACTTCATCTGGTCCATCGGACAGCGTCGCGTGATCTACCACTCATCCAAGGGTCCGCATCAGCAATGATACCGGGCGCGATACAGAGTTCCTCAAATTATCTTTGGCAGCTGTGCCACCTTGTCGGTTGCCAAGATGAGCCAGCCTTCGACCAATCCGGTCATAGGATTCTGTTCATTTTAGGGAACGGGTCTAGCCCGATTGAGAATTTCGAAGGTGTGTCGGCCTAGAGTGTCTTTCGACACGGAGTACATTAGCCGATCCTTGACATAATTGTTTTCGTCAAAAGTTAGTACTATCGGCGTCAAGCAAGAAATGTTTTCCTCATTTTGGTAGATCGAGTTGCAGATGATTACCTGATCACCAACTTGGCATGTGCGTGCTGCAGCTCCGTTCAGGATGCAACATCTCGATCCGCGTTCGCCCAGAATGACATATGTCGATATTCTGGCACCTGACTGTTTATTCCAGATATCGACGAACTCCATGGGAAGAATGTGTGCCTCTTCACAATGATCCGGGTCGAGCGTTACGGATCCGTGGTAATCGAGATTAGCGTCGGTGACGTGAATCCCATGGAGTTTAGCTGCGACAAATCTTCTCATTTTCCCTCGACAAGGTTGCCCTTTGTGATGATTTGAATGCCTAGAAAAGGCGGCCATAAGTCTCGTAAAGTTCAAAATCTTTGCCATAAAGGTCTTCGACCTTTGCAATATGGTGTCTGCTAGGCGTGAAGGGCCGCTTCGTTTCGTTGGTGTTGATATCCCGCAGCAAAGGTTTGGCTTTGTCAGGAACTCCACATACGGAGAAAACGTGATTTATCCCATGAATGAGATCCTCAAGCCTAAAAATATTCGACAACAAGATCGAGCCACCACTATCAGTGACGTCATCCCACATAGTCGCGGTGTGGGTCGAAAAATGGAGCCCCATTGGCGAGAAGTTTGAACCTGAATCTCTGCATGCTACGACTGCATCGAGAAATTGGTCGAAGGAATAATCCAGCCCGTAACCATGGGCGTTAAGTGCGCCGTTGAACGACGGTAACCAAGCGCGCCTCTGCGCCTCAGCCTCCCAGAGGTAGAAAAATGCGCTGATGCAACGAGACAATGGTTCTCGGCAAAAAGCAAAACTCACCATCTCATGCCACACGTCCTTATAGAGCCATTCTCGCGCGAATAGTGTGCGCTTGAACTGATATTCGCCGAGGGGGATACGATAGTTATTTAGAATATCGTTGTATTCGGGCTCCTTCGCGAGTAAAAAACAATAGGGTTTTTTGCTCCTATCCACCTGAACGTAGTGGTTCCGGAGTAGCTGTCTAGTTGACATTCCTCCGCTCTTTTTGATGTGGAGCCAAAATAGTCTTTTCACGAGGGACCCTCACTTCTAGATACTCAGACGCATAGTAGCAGTCACAACCATGACTCTCAGTTTGCTTGTTGTGTCAGGGTTCGAAATGCGTCAAGTACAATCCGGTTTTGAGATTCTGTGCCAATTGTCAAACGCAGCCAGTCGCTCAGGCCATAGGAAGCCAAGCGGCGCACAAGGATTCGCTTCGCCTGCAGCGCCTCGTGCGCTGCTGATGGAGCACGCAACTTTACAATGATGAAATTTCCTTTGGATGCCGCGTGCTCAATTCCAAGGTCGCTCAATCCTTCTGATAGTCTGGCCTTCTGCTCGATGTTTTTTGCTCTAGTTTCGTTCACGAAGCCTTCATTGGCCAGCGCGTTTACCGCGGCCAGTTGTGGCAACACGCCAACGGAGAAGGGCTGCCTGATCCTGTTCATCATGTTAATAAGTGTCGGCGAACCGATGCCATAGCCGACCCGCACACCTGCAAGTCCGTATGCCTTGGAGAAGGTGCGCGTTATAAAGACATTGCTTCTTGATTGGAGCAGCAGCTTACAATCGATCCGCTCGTTCGGCTCAACAAAATCGATATAGGCTTCATCGAGCACTACAAGGACGGTAGCAGGAACCCTGCTGATGAAGCTGTCAAATTCTGCCGTTGAAATAAAACCTGGAGTCGGATTGCTCGGATTTGCTAAAAATATCATCCGAGTATTGGTGTCAATGACACGAAGCATCTCATTGAGATCTGCATTCCAGCCTGAAGGTCGGACACTGACACCGGTAGCTCCTGCGAGGTAAGTCGCCTTACGATAGGCTACAAAGGAATACTCATCGAAGATCGCGTTCGTTCCTGGCGCCAGCAGCGTCCGAGCTGACAAGTCAATTAGTTCATCGGAGCCGTTCGCGATAATTAGCTGATCGATCGAAACATGGTTTTTCGCCGCGATAGCGGTCTTCAGACGGAGCGCATCGGGGTCAGGGTACTCCGCGAGGTTAAAACGCGTGATTTCATTTAAGGCATCAGCAAACCCCGGGTTCGTACCATAAGGATTTTCGTTTGATGCCAGGTTGACCAAAGGTTCAGCTGAGGTCTCGGAGACTACAGCTAAATCTGCTGCTGGCCTATAACGCGGCAACCTTTCAATGTGAGATGGAAAAACGAGTTGGCATGAATTGCTCATATCAAACCCTAACCCTCATGTGATATGAAACGTCGTGTGATCAGTGCTAACGTGAGGTTTGTTCATCGAGAGATCCTAAGGTGATCCTTCGCGGCGGCGGATGTTTGGGCGAAGTTCGCTCCCTTTAAAAAATGCTCAAAGTCTTCATCTTCAATAATAGCTACATTGCGGCTGAAGGCCTCGGCCTTTACCCATTCAAGAGCTGCGGATGCCTGAGACTGGTCGAGCGCCCATCCTAGCCGAGCCGCAACGGCATGAATTATGCGGTGGCTTGCTAGAGAGCTCAACAGCACCTTTGGTTCAACTCCAAGTATCTCTAAGGGGTCGAACGGCTGAAAGAGAGCCGGATTCGTGAATGGCGTGCCGGTCGAAATCGTGTTCACACCTGTTCCCACAATGGGATCGGTTGTCATGAGAGGCCTTCGTGTACTTTGACTGACGTACCTTGCGATCGGCGAGAGCTGACGTAGATCAGGTGGTGAGCGCCATATCTCATCCACGACGCCCAACTTTTTTGGCAAAAGACTGCTTTGATAGCCAAGCGCAAACAGTAACTGTTCTGTTGCAGGCATTCCTGCCCGCTCTCCAAGAGAGAGCCATGAACTCGTCAGGCCATATATTTTGGCAGACAAAGCTTCAAGTGTATTGACTAAGCCGAAGCCAAGATCGTTGTGCATGTGAGCAACGTAACGCAAATCCGGATCAGACCGTCGAGCAAGTTCGTCAAAAAACCATCGGCTTTCCGACGGAAAAAACTGCCCCACCGTGTCACATACGATCACCATTGATGCACCGGCGGCGGCGTACTCGGCCGCCGACGCGGCTAGAAAGCCCACGTCGGAACGAGATGCATCTGCAAGGGCCACGTCAACCATCAAGGCTGGGTTCTTATCTCTGGCATATCTTACCATATCCAATGCCGCTTGTTTTGCCTTCTCAGCCGTACAATGCATCATGGAATATGCCATAGGATTGGAGGCAGGCACAGCAATGAAGATCCTACCGTGCCGCGCGCCGTGTACCGCCTGGAGCAACAAATCAACATCTTGCCGAGTTGCTCGTCCAGCTGCTCCGACATAGCATTCGTCGACGCAATCAACGACCTGCCTTGTCGCTTCAAGCTCATCCTTGCCAGCACTCGGGAAACCAGCATTGAAGACCAAGTGATAAGGCGCGAATTCACCGAAAATGGAGCTGTGACGTTTTGCGATTTGAACTCTCTGATGGCCATTCAGGAGCGTCTTCCCTTGCGCCCCGTCCCTCGCCACCTCTTCATGAAAGATAACCCTATTGCTAAGCGCTGTCTCCAGGATTAAATCTGACATGTTACCTCCGGCTCTTGGTTTCACGATTGCACGCCGTCGTTACCGCAGGGATCCTCTAGGCGCGTCAATTCATTTCACGGCGCCTGCAGCAGACAAACCTATCGGTTCTCCAAATAAACAGCTAACGTCGTAATATCGTCGAGAGCACTCCCAGCCTCAATCGCGCTCCGATAAACATCGAGGACGGCCTTGGAGACGCGCATTTCGCAATCAATTAACCGTGCCTCGTGGAGACAACATGATAGATCATGATCAACCAAGGCAAGTGAGGCCCCAAAATCAAATGTTCGCGTCAGAACATGGGAGGGGATTTTGGAAGTACTGACGTCGCTTGCTGCAGATCCCGAGTTGATCACTTCGAGCAATAGCTCTCGCGAGATTGTCGCCTTCTTTGCCAGCGTTAAAGCCTCAATGGCGACTGCGAGGTTTCCAGCGGTCACGAGGTTGTTGATCACCTTAACATATTGTGCCTGACCGACGCCCGGGCCGACGTAAACGATTTTGGAGCTGTACTTTTCAAGGGTCGGACTGACCGCTTGGAGCACTTTAAGAGGGCCACTTGCGATGACGGTGACCTCACCTCTTGCCGCGCGGCGAGGGCCTCCTGTCATCGGCACATCAATAGTGCGGATGTCAACTTCCGCTAGTCCGTGTGCAATCTCCTTGACCAATGAAGGGCCAGTTGTTCCAACATTAGCATAGGTATGAACGCGCGTGCCGCCTCGAATTCCATTGGGGCCAAGAGTGACCTCGCGAAATGCCTCTTGTCCGCTCACGCAGCCCATGACCACATCGCAGCAGTCAGCCAGTTGCCGTGGCGTTGCGACAAACTGCAAGCCGTCCGGTGGATTCTGGGCTGCGGGATCGCAACCGAATACCTCAACGCCACAAGACAACAAGCGTGTCGCAAGTGCCCGGCCCATTTTTCCGACGCCGACCAATCCAATTCTCGGACGTTCCGTCAATCCTGTCATTTTCACTTCGCCGTTTAGAGGGCCGACCGGAGATTTGGCTTACAATAGCCCTTGATACAAAAAAATACATGCCGCGGGCTTAAAGCTCGCGCAATATTCTGAAATGTATTAGAGAATATATTGTTGGACCGAGCTCGAATAAGGCTAGTTGCTTATGCCTTCAATTTGGCGGTTCCAAAGTAAAGCATATCTGCCCTCCGAGCGTAATAATTGTTCGTGAGAACCCATTTCGACAATTCGCCCACCTTCGAGTACGATGATCCTATCGAAGTCCTTAATTGTCCCGAGCCGATGAGCAATCGCGATAACAGTCTTGTGGCGCAGCAGCGGTTCAAGGCGTTTCTTCAGCTCAAATTCAGATTCTGAGTCCAAAGCCGATGTAGCTTCATCAAGCACAATTATCGGGGAATTTTTAAGGAGAGCCCTCGCGATCGCAATGCGCTGCCGTTGACCACCTGAAAACTTTACACCCCTTTCGCCCGCGTGTGCTGCATAGCCAACGCGGCCATCTTTGTCCCTAAGTTGGCGGATGAATTCATGGGCACCAGCCATTGTCGCAGCTTCGACGACCTCAGATGCCGACGTGTGAGGCATACCAAAACTAATGTTGTCAAAGACAGAACGGTTTAGAATAGATGTTTCTTGAGATACGACTGCGATAGAAGCTCGCAGGCTACGTACGCTGACCGAGCGAATGTCCTGACCGCAGATGGATACTGTGCCCTGGTCCGCCTCGTATAGGCGTAACAGCAAGCCTATGATGGTTGATTTACCGGCGCCCGAGGAGCCCACAATTGCGACTCGCTCATGGCTATTAATGGAGAAATTCAAACTTACGACCGCGGCTGAAGAGCGAGGGTATCGAAAAGTTACGTTTTGAAAAACTACAGTCGGTTCATGAACCCTCAGCTCTTCTGAGCAAGACCCGTCTTCGGGAGGGAACGGCGCGGTTATGGATCTCATCCCTTCCTGTACTACACCGAAATTCTCGAAGATTGACGACATCTGCTGGGTTATTGCGGTCGAAGTGTTGGCTATGTGCCACACCAACGGAAGTATCATTGCGAATTGGCTTGGTTCAACCGCGTGATTTTTTGACAACCATAGCGACAATGCCAAAGTCGAGCTGATTAGCGTCCCATTTATGAACGAGAGAGCGGTACCAAAAAAACTGTTCTGAGCTAGTAACTTTTGGTTTGCTTCATTGTGTGTCACCAGCCCGTGTTTTATGTAGCTATTTTCCGAACCGTCATGGGAGTAGAGCTTAACCGTCTGAATATTCGAATAGCTATCTACAAGGCGGCCTGAGACGAGCGACCTCATGCTGGACATATCACGTGAATGACGGTTCATCCGAGGAAGGAATACTCTAAGAAGAAGTAGGTATGAGATCACCCAAATTAGGGTTGGCACAATGAGGCGAACATCAGCCTGTGCCAAAAAAAATATCGTGGTCGCAATGAAGATGACGATGTACCACACCGAGGTCACCACGGTGACGATCGTGTCTCGCAGGGCCGGGCCCGTCTGTAATACTCGATTCGCAAGTTTTCCCGTCAAATCACTGTTGAAAAATGAAATAGGTTGACGCGCGATGTATGAATGACTCTGCCACCGAACCAGCGTAGCAATATTCGCGGAAATGGAGTGATTGACGATTAGTCTTTGCGCGCTGGTCAGCAGCGGGTGCGCGAGCATAAAAAGGACGATAACCGCGACTGTTGAGGTTGGAAACGATGTGGAATTTTCACCGAGTAACTGGACGAAATGGCTGATCGCGACCGGGATGATGGCGTCAGCGGTCGCCACTGCAGTGCCAATAGCTAAGAGCCATAACAAGGGACGCCAAGCTTGAATGAGAAAGAAGCAGTAAAACTTCCCAATCCGATCTGGGAGGACAATATTTTCAACGGCTGGCGTTATAGCGACAAGCTGTTGCAGCCAGTTGATGAGGCGACCGAAAAGTCCTTCAGAGCTCACTTCGGACGACATGCTCACTAGAACTCCAAAGGTATCGGTTCTTTTTTATGATCAGATTTCCGTGGTGTCTATTTAGAACTGATATTCAAAGCGGTCGATAGTTGCTTGGAAGCGGGTTTGTATTAAGCGCTTTGTTTCTGCATTGTAATAGTCTTGGTATCCACCTCTAACGGTAGAGTTAAGTCGTGGAAATTCAGAATACCCGGCCAACCCCGCGCGTTCGAATACATTTTGTAATGCTTGCTCTATATCTTCAAGTCGGCCTACAAAGTCGACAATCTCTTGTCCATTCTCATCCGATAGCCAGCTTAGGATATCGCCTTCACACTCGTTTATGCGATTGCCCCCAAAATCAGACTTTAGGAAACCTTCGAAGCTTCCTAGATCCGCCACCTCATCCGCTTGTGCGCGCAGACTTGAAAATCTGCCGGCTTTTTGAAGCCACCAACGATAACTCGAAAGCATTAGGTCCCACGGGTTCCGCACGACTGAAAAAGTGAAGATGGTCTGCCACAACGCAGGGCCGACGAGATCACGAATAACCGCCGCCTTAGAGTGTTTATGAAGCGCGGGTTCACAATAGCCCGCAAGAATTGTCGAAAGCTCTGGTTCCGGCTGCACCTTCTTCGCGTTGGCTAAGAATTGGTGCATTGACGTACCACCACATTTGGGGATGTGCACGAACACCAGCTGCTGGGCAGGCTTGATAGGAAAGGCAGGTTTGAATTCTCCTTCTGCGACTTCCATAAAGCTATCCTTTCCAGCCCCTCGCAGCGGCTTATTCGACAACTAAACCTCAGTTTCTGAAGCTCCGCACCAAGCCTTCGTTGCAAAGCGCGGGAACCGAGGTGACCTTGAAGTCCAATTCCGTTATCAGGCAATCAATTGCATCATCTGCGTTACTTCTTTTGATATGCCGGACCAAGTCCCGTAGGATGCCCAAGTACCGCCGTGACCGGGCTGGTTCTTCGGTGAACAAACAGCGAATAAATCGGGTGCGTTCGTTTGTGTTTTGAAGAGTATCAACACAAGCTTGAGCCCTCGAAACGTCCACCCAATCCATGAAGAACTCTTCAATCAACGCGCAACTACTGGCCGAAAGATCTGAAAGTCGCTCTTCCCACACGGTTACAAAAGAACGGTGGTCAGAGAAGCGGCTTTGCTCCAGCAAATACCGTAAAGAGTACCGCAGCAGTTGCGAACGCAATACATAAAGGCTGCATATCTCGGAAGGGTTTAAAGGCTTCATAAAAAAGCCTTTGTTGGGCATCACCGCAACCAAACCTTCGGCGCCTAACCTTATCAGCGCTTCGCGGACGGGAGTCGAGCTAACTTTGAATTCATCAGCCAAAGTCCACGGTTGAAGCTGCTGTGACGGCGAAAACTCATACGACATCACCTTGTTCTTCAGCCGGTCATAGATCGCATAGCTGGTCGTGGAATCATTGCAGGTTTGGCGCGTCACGTTGATATCCTCGCGGTAGAAAATCCGTGATAAGGCGGCTCATTGGAACAAAGCGGTTTCCCTTAGCGATTGCAATTTTTTTTTAACATCAGAGAAGGACTTTCTGACCGACACACCCAATTTGGTATAGTAGCCGACGATAAATACTGGGCGTCCGAACCATTTATTAGCATGGCGGTCCACCCCCTATACAGGGAGAGACGATACCGCGATAAACTTTCTGGAAGGCAGCGGTTTATGGATGAGGGTTAGCGAAGCCTCATTGTTGTCGGTGCTTCCTCAGGCTGCCGGGGACGGGTCCGGCATTCTCCTAAAGCAGGTTGTGGTTTACCTGATTCAAATTCCCAAACCGGCTGATTATGCTTCCATTTGCCCATGGAAGGAGAACCGCCATGGCTAAGCATCCGATTGAGTTGCGTGTGCGTGTTGTTGCGTTTGTCGAGGAAGGAAATAGCCATCGGGAAGCCGCGCGACATTTCCGGGTTTCGCCGAGATTTGTGAACAATATGGTGATCCTGAAGCGTGCATCCGGTGCGCTGAGGCCGGCCCGGCAGGGTCATCTGGGCGGCGGCAAGCTGACGGGGCATGAAGACTGGGTTCGTGAACGGTTGCCGAGAACGGTTGCCGAGAACGGCGATCTGACGCTGGATGAATTGGGCGTCGAGCTGCATGGGCGCGGCGTCTCGGTCGATCGCTCGGCGATTTGCCGGCTGCTGCATCGGCTCGGAATCAGCCATAAAAAAAGCCTGCGGGCAAGCGAGCTGTCAATGCCGCGTGAATTTCCCCCGATTGTGCCGAAGTAGAATTCCCCACTTATGCCGACGTGGATGCCAGGGAGGATTGGGGATTTTTCGGCGCGCGCCCGCGTGGCTTTTGAGGTGGAGCGAATGCGGGCGGAGCAATGAGGGCTTTGGAGCGAACATGCTCCGGCATCAGTTCGGCATGCTGGCGCAATCGGTAACTCGATCCCTCGATTTGCACGACGACGGCGTGATGCAGCAGTCTGTCGAGAAGCGCGGTGGCGACAACCGGGTCCCCGAAGACATCGCCCCATTCAGCGAAGCCGCGGTTTGATGTCAAGATCATCGCACCTCGTTCATATCGGGCGTTCACGAGTTGGAAGAACAGATTGCCGCCACCCTGGACGACCGGCAAATATCCGATCTCGTCAACGATGAGCAGGCTTGGCCTGCAAAAGAAGCGAATGCGCTCCTGAAGCCGACCCTCCCGTTCGGAACGGGCCAGCGAACCGATGAGGTCGGCAAGGTTCGTGAAGTAGACGCTCTTTCCAGCTTTGACGGCTTCGACGCCGAGCGCCGTGGCAAGATGACTCTTGCCGGTTCCAGGTGGGCCGAGGAAATGCACGGCCTCGTGTCGATCGACGAAGCCAAGCTGCGCCAGAGTGACGATGCGATCGCGATCGAGCGAAGGCTGGAAAGTGAAGTCGAAGCCAGCGAGTGTCTTGATCGTCGCGAGCTTTGCCCATCCGCAACGCCGTTTTGATGCGGCTGTTCTCGCGTAGGGTCAGTTCCTCGGAAAGAAGGATATCGATCGCGTCGAGTGCAATGGCCTCGCCTCGTGTTCGTGGCCAGTGTTGCGGCGTGAGTGCTCGTCGGTGGTCAGGATGAACCCGGCGTTGTTTGCGGCCCTCGAGGGTGCGCGGCGATCAGCGAGCCCAGATGAGGCGGCTGTGACCCAACACCATCGAGAACAACCGAACGATCCTTGGCGTCATTGGCTCGTCGGTGAAAACGACATGGAACTGGGCGAAATCGACTTGGGCCTGTTCGCCTGGCGGCGTCTCGAAGCGAACTTCGAAACCTGGATTTGCCGGAGGTCGCACGTCACGAAGAAAGTCCGTGACGGCGGTGTAACCACCGGCATAACCTCGATCCCGGAGTTCTCGGAGCAATCGACTACCAGTGAGGCCGGGATAGGTCTTCACCCGCTCCCGCAGATATGAAGCGAACGGATCGATAAACGTCGCGCGAGGCTTTCTCGGTCCATAAGCCGGGACCTCGAGGCCCCGCTCTATGTATTTGCGCACCGTCTTGCGATCGATGCCTGTTTCTCTGGAGATAGCTGACACTGTCAGCCCCTGCTGATGCAGATCCAGGATCATGATCGTCTCCCTCAGCTTGATCACCAATGTCCCCCTTCCGGCCATCGGAAGGAGTATCGGCAATGACGCGCCGCTGGTCTTCCGGGGCGCGCCCCGGAAGACCAGCGGCCGCAGCACCTGGGGAAGATTCAAACGGCACATTGGGGAGTATTGCTCCGGTACTGACACGAGCAGTTGCGCCCGGAGATCGCCCGCGCGTGACCTGTGGATCAACCTGCGCAAGCGGTTCTTAAACAACTCCTTGGCTCGACTGATCTTTATCGACGAGACATCAACCAATACCAAACTCACCAAACGCACCGGATGGTCGCCAAGGGGTCAGCGCTACCGAACGCACGCGCCGTTTGGCTTCTGGACGAGCCAGACCTTCATTGCCGGTCTGCGGTGTCACGGTCTGACAGCACCCTGATCGTCAATGCACCGATGAATGGCCGCATTTTCGAGACCTGGATCGAAACCCAGCTCGCGCCGACCTTGTCGCCCGGCGATGTGGTGATCCGTAAGCGCCGTCTCCACCCCATTGGATTGGGTGTATTTTGAGGCTTGCTGCGTATGCGAGAACGTTTCCAGTTTTGTCTGGAGATTTGCATGGCAGATGATGGATTTGTTGGTCGCTACAAAGTTGTCGAGCCGCGCCGCGGAAACCGGCGTTGGCCGGATGATGTGAAGGCACGGATCGTGGCGGAAAGCTTTGAGCCTGGTGTTCGTGTTGTGGATGTCGCGCGCCGTCACGGCGTTATAGCAAACCAGCTTTCTGATTGGCGGCGTCAAGTGCGCGACGGCATTCTGGCGCTGCCGTTTACAGCGGCAACGACGCTGTCGGAGCACGATGGTATCGAGCCGGCATTCGTGCCTCTGGCAATCGCTGCGGAGCCACCTGAGCCTGTCAATCGTTTGTCGCTTCCGAAGCTGGCCTCCGAAGGGCCGCAGGCGCAAGTTTTGACGTTGGAGATTGGCTCAGACGTTGTGATGCGGGTTCCTAATGATGTGCCCGTTGAACGGGTCGCCGCTCTGGTTCGCGCTGTGCGAGGAGCGTCATGATCGTCGCGGGCCGTCATGATCGTCGCGGGCCAACGACTGCCGATCCTGATCGCAACGCGTCCGGTTGACTTCCGCTGTGGTCATCAGGCCTTGGCTCTAATGGTGCAGACCGAATTGAAGCTCGATCCGCATTCTGGGGTGACGGTGATCTTTCGCTCAAAACGCGGGGACCGCCTAAAAATCCTGGTGTGGGATGGCACCGGAATGGTGCTCATCTACAAAATTCTTGAACATGGAAACTTTGCTTGGCCCAAGGTTCAGGATGGGACGATGCGTCTTTCCAGGGGTCAATACGAGGCTTTGTTCGAGGGTCTTGACTGGCGGCGGGTCATGGCGCAACGGGTGACGGCGCCGTCGGCGGCAGGGTGAATATCCGGCCGCCTTTGCATTGTTTAATTTAGATTTTTTTATGCTGCTTTGCTATAAAGTCGCATGTCATCGGCTCTTGATCTCAGCCTGTTTCCGGACCTTCCGCCAGAGGTGGTGAAGGCGTTTGCGGCGATGCAGTTCGAGCTGTCGGTCGAGCGTGCTGCACGTCAGCATGAGCAGGCTGTGGTGGCCGAAAAGGACGCGTTCATCTCCGAGTTGAAGGAGCTGATCGAGAAGCTTGAGGGGCAGGTTCACGACTACAGGCGCACGAAGTTCGGGCCGAAATCGGAAAAGCTTGATCCGGCGCAGATGGAACTGGCGCTGGAAGACCTTGAAACGGCGATCGCCGAAACACAGGCGCGGATCGCCGCCGTCGAGGAAAAGATCGAAGCCAGCGCATCCGATCCGGGCAAGGCGGTTCCTCGCAAGGAGCGCAAGGCCCGTGCACTGCCCGAACACCTGCCGCGGGTCGAGCGCGTGATCGAGCCCGAGAGCATCGTTTGCCCCTGCGGTTGCGGCAACATGGTTCGGATTGGCGAGGATCGGACGGAACGGCTCGACCGGGTCCCGGCACGCTACGAGGTGATCGTCACGATCCGCCCGAAATACGCATGCCCCAAGGGTCGAACGGGCGTTGTCCAGGCCAAAGCGCCGGCACATCTGCTGGAAGGGAGCTGGCCGACCGAAGCCCTTCTGGCTGAGATTGCCGTCTCCAAGCATTCCGAACATATGCCGCTTAACCGGCAGGCTGAGGTCATGGCGCGACACGGGGTGCCGATAGACCGCACGGTGCTGGCCGACTGGATGGGCCGCACGGGCAGCGAAATCGCACCGGTGGTCGACCATATGGCCAAACGGCTACTATGGGAAAGCACGCGCCTCTATGTCGACGAGACGACCGCCCCGGTGCTGGATCCTGGGCGAGGCAAGACAAAGACCGGCTATCTCTGGGCCGTGCTGCGCGACGACCGCGGCTGGAATGGTTCTGCTCCGTCAGGCGTGGTGTTCCATTATCGGCCCGGGCGTAGAGGAGAATATGCCGCTGAGATCCTCGACGGGTTCAACGGGACAATCCAGGTGGATGCCTACGGCGGCTATTCGCACCTCGCCACGTCGGATCGTAACGGTGGCGAACCCTTGAAGCTGGCTTTCTGTTGGGCACATGGGCGTAGAAAGCTGATCAAGGCCGCGCCTAAGAGCGGATCACCCATCGTCGACGAGGCGCTCATTCGCATCGCCGCGCTATACAAGATCGAAGACAGTATCCGAGGTTCAGATCCCGAACATCGCCGGGCAGTTCGACAGGACCTGTCCCTCCCGCTGGTGGACGAGTTCTTCACCTGGCTGGCAGCCCAGGCCGCGCGCGTCTCACGCAAGTCTGACCTCGGAAAAGCCCTGGCCTATATGCTGACGCGACAGGATGGCTTCCGGCTGTTCCTGGACGATGGCCATGTCGATATCGACTCCAACCTGGTGGAAAACGCGATCCGCCGCCCGGCCATGAACCGCCGCAATGCGCTCTTTGCGGGGCACGATGAAGGGGGGCGCAATTGGGCTCGGTTTGCCAGTCTCATCGGCACTTGCAAAATGAACGGCGTTGAACCTTACACCTATCTGTGCGACCTCTTCACCCGCCTCGCAAACGGCCACCTCGTCAAAGACATCGATGCCCTGATGCCCTGATGCCCTGATGCCTTGGGCCTATGCCGCCCGCATCAAGGCCTCACAATGAGCTCGTCAGATACTCGTCGGTGAGCTCACACCGGCCCCAAGGCAAAACTATCAAGCCGCTGCAACTGAAAAATCAATGGGGCGCAGACGCCGCATACGGTGATCCGCGACAACGTCGCCTTTCAAAAAAGTCCGCGAGCGGAAGAATTGGTCAAGGCGCGTGGTGCGTGGCTGCTGTTCCTGCCGCCTTATTCCCCGGACCTCAATCCATTGAGATGGCCTTCTCAAAGCTCAAGACGCTGCTGCGCAAACAGCCGCAAGAACCTTCGAAACCATAACTCAAGCTCTTGGTGACATCTGCGACCTTTTCCCGATCACAGAATGCCGGAATTTCTTCAAAGCTGCAGGCTATGAGGGGGAATAGATGCAACCTGCTTTAGAAGGTCCTCGTGGCGATGACATTGCTTCGCCCCGGTAGTTACTAAGCGAGTTAACGTTCTCATCGGAATGTCTTCCGCATCATAACCAGCGAAAGCTTCGTTTAGTGTCCTGACGCGATCTCGGAAAGAACTATTGAGAATGAGGTTATCGACAGCTGCCTTAATGGATTTCTCGGTACATGTGCGAAATGAATGTGCTGTCCCCAGTCGATGATAGACCACACGGCTCGCACATCCGGGTTGATCAGCGCGTCGAGGAAAAACGACCATTGGAACGCACTTGGAAATTGCCTCCTTTATTGAGGTTCCGCCTCCATGTGTGATCAAGATTGAAGCGTCCGTTAATACCTGCCGTTGCGATGCCCATCCTAGGATGACAATGTTTCCGTAGCCCTCGAATTCGGATGCCAATTTGGTGGCTTCCTCTCTCGACCCTGTCGCAACTAAAAGGCGATATCCGCCTTTCACCCCGACCCCTCGAATAACCTTGCGGTAAAAGTCGATCATCCTGTGGGTTTCCCCTCGCCGCACGGTACCTAGGCTGCAATACACAAGCGGTCCCGTGCCTTCTGGATATTTTAGCGGCACGTCGGCTTCATCGTCATCGTGAGCGACGCATGGGCCTATAAAGTAGGCGTCAGGTACGGAGTTTACTCGCGGAAAGTCGAATTCCTTGGCTTGGAGCACAATCTCGGGCATGCTCCAAAATGCCTTGTCAAACCTGACCGGCCGAGATTTCCACATCGTTGAGAGCGGGAAATTCGCTATCGCTGATGTGACGTTGATATTTGATCTCGAAGAGACACCGATCGCCAACTCCTCGAATTTATCCCTGAGGCAATCGCCACTGAACTTTAGTTTCTGAAGCCACCAAAGTGCTAGGATGGCCGCGCGGCTGGTCCGCGTGGTCTTGGGGCAATAGCGAAATGTGTACGGAGGTACTTGTGGGTCCTGCGTCAACAGCGGCTTTGTACTCACTGATGCGCAGTTGGCGTTCACTTCCCAAAAAAACGGAAACAAGTGCAGTAGGAACGGATCGAAGAGCACCAGGTCCGGGCGGAACCTGTCGACTAGGCTGCGAACGATTCCTCTTATCTCCAAGAAATGATCTACGCGTCTCGATCTATTGGAGTTGCGCCTTCGAAGCTCGCCCCAACTCATGACGATGTTTCTTGAAAGAATAAAGCGATCTTCGGCCAAAACAGGCACGCCTTTGTTTCTCACTTTTTCTATAGCTGCGGCGCTTGAAACGAATAGCACCTGATGACCCGCTTCATGTGCCCTTTGAGCAAGGCCAACCGTCGCAAACAGATGGCCGGCAAAATCATCAATGAGAAAAAGAAATCTTGCCATTTGAACTCTGTATATCCTTTTCGCAGGCCACTTTTGCGGAGGTGTAGCGGGCTGCCGTTTCGCGTTCGCGTGTCAGGACGTGCTTTTGGCTGACGATAAGTCTGTTATGTAGCGGTGGGCGACAAGCCACCGTTCAATTCCCACAGCGGCTTCTTCGGGCGTTAGCGCTAAAGTTGTGATGGTAAGATCAGGTGACTCCGGATTTTCGTACGGCGAATCTATGCCTGTGAAGTTAGGTATTTCGCCAGTCAGGGCTCGAATATACAGACCTTTCGGATCCCGACGGACGCATTCTTCGAGCGGCGTATCTACAAATATCTCCACAAATGTTTCCGGTCCGATCTTATCCTTTGCGGCTTGCCTTTCAGCATGAAAGGGCGAAATCACCGAAACGATCACGATCAAGCCTGCATCTGCCATGAGGCGGGCTACCTCGGTCACTCGTCTTATATTTTCAACTCGATCCGCCGCCTTGAATCCTAGATCGTAGTTGAGACCGTGCCTGAGGTTATCCCCATCCAAGAGATAGGAGTGCTGACCTCGCGCATGAAGCCTCTTCTCTAGGAGGTTTGCTATGGTAGACTTACCAGCGCCGGACAGGCCGGTGAACCAAAGCACGACCGGCTTTTGGTTTTTGATGAGGCTGCGGGCTTCTCGGTCAACTTCTTGAACCTGCCAGGTTATGTTGCCTGCGCGCCTGAGGGAATGCATGATCATTCCAGCACCGGCGGTTTCATTTGTCATGCGATCTATTATGATAAAGGAGCCGGTTTCACGATTTTTCTTATATTCATCGAAGCAGATTGGTTGCTGCATGCGGAGGTTACACATGCCAATTTCGTTCTGACGCAACTCCGAAGCGGCCTCCTCGCGACCGCTATCAATGTTTACGCGGCTCTTTAAGCTTGTGACGGTTACAGCCACCTGGTCAATCTGGGTTCGTAATAAATACGACCGTCCTGGAAGTAACGCTTTTTCATGAAACCAGATAATCATTGCACAAAGTTGATCCGTCGCATGTGGCGGGGTATCCAATTGTGTCAGAATGTTCCCTCGTGCGAGTTCAATGTCATCCGCGAGGGAAATAGTGGCGCTCTGACCGCTGGTCACTTGCCCGGTGGGGCATCCGGCTACCGTGATCCGGCTGATCACTGTGAGCTTTCCTGATCGCGCCTCGCGCACGGGATCACCAACCGCTGCAGCTCCTGCTGCGACTTTGCCGCAAAAGCCGCGGAAATCCCCGCTTTTGATCACGTACTGAACCGGGAAACGAAAGTGTTTATTGCAACCTTGTGAGGGAACCTCGACGTTGTCCAACAAATCGATCAACGTCGCACCTTTAAACCAAGGCATCCTCTCTGAACGGGTTGTTACGTTGTCGCCGTCAGTCGCCACAACCGGAATTGCGCTAAAATTTTGGATTCCTAGACCTTCGGAAAATACCTTAAAGGATCGTGAGGTTCGTTCAAAAATACCGTGATCGTAGTTCACCAAATCCATCTTGTTTACTGCGAGGATGAAGTTTTGGATCCCTAGAAAGGAAGCAATAGTAGTGTGCCGCCTAGTCTGCTCTAGCAGGCCCTTTCTCGCGTCGATCAAGATTATGGCCAAGTCCGTCACAGAGGCTGCTGTGGCCATATTCCGGGTAAATTGTGCATGTCCCGGAGTATCAGCTAGGATAAAACGTCGCGATGCGGTGGAGAAGTAGCGATAAGCCACGTCGATTGTTATGCCCTGCTCCCTCTCAGCGGCCAACCCGTCCAGCAAGACGCTAAAGTCGATTGGCAAAGTAGTAATCTGGCCATTTGTACAGCGCAATGACTCAAGCTGGTCGTCGTACAGCGCGTTGCAGTCGTAAAGGAGGCGACCTAACAACGTTGACTTGCCATCATCCACTGAGCCGCAGGTCATGAATCTCAGCAAGGACTTTTGGACTTGTTGAGCGTGAGACCTTTCCAGCCGAGTGCGGATTTCTTGCCGCATCAGAAATACCCCTCCCGTTTTTTCCTCTCCATTGAGCTCGCTGGGTCGCTGTCAGCGATGCGACCCTGACGCTCCGACATTCTAGTCGTTTTCATTTCCCTAATGATTTTTTTGACCGAGGACGCGTTTGATTCGACGGCGGCAGTAAGGGGATAACAGCCCAGCGTGCGGAACCGAACGTTCCTGTACTCAGGCGTCTCGCCAGACTGCAGGATAAAGCGCTCGTCATCGACGACGATCCACTGTCGCCCTCTGCGCACCACCGGCCGCTGTGCAGAGGTATACAGTGATACTATCGGGATGTTCTTGCATGAGATGTATTCCCAGATGTCCAATTCGGTCCAATTGGAAAGGGGAAATACTCGCATGGTTTGGCCCTGCGAGAGATTGGTGTTGAATATGTTCCACATTTCCGGACGCTGATTTTTCGGGTCCCATGAATGGTTAAATGAACGAAGAGAGAAAATTCTTTCTTTCGCACGGGATTTTTCCTCGTCACGCCGCGCGCCTCCTACTGCGGCATCGAAACCACCTGCCTCAAGGGCCTGGCGCAGTGCTATTGTTTTCATCTGATGGGTGTAGGTGTCGAGGGTGTGTTCGAACGGATTTATGTTGTCGCGGACGGCTTCGTGATTGGTGTGAACGATAAGCTTCAGCCCGTTCGTGACTGCTGTCTCGTCACGAAAGGCGATCATTTCCTTAAATTTCCACGTCGTATCGATATGAAGTAGGGGGACTTCCAGCCGCGCCGGGTGGACGGCTTTCTGGGCAATATGAAGAAGTACCGAGGAATCTTTTCCGACGGAGTAAAGGATTACCGGGCGCTCGAATGTAGCTATAACCTCACGGAAAATGTTAATGGCTTCTGCTTCGAGATAATCAAGATGGTGGGGTTGAGACACGTGTATACTCCCCGCACACCACTCAAAAGAGCAGCGTTCTCGGCGTTTCACATTTAGGGTTGGTGTAGGTTTTCGCTTAGCTTTTTGCTACTGCCATACCATGGTATTCGGCAATCGCCTTCTGGTATCGACTCACATGTTGATATTTATCCTGCCAAGATCTGACGCCTCCCCGGACGCTTCCCGCCTCGGTCGTTCCCCAAAAACCTGCGAACTCATCGGGGAGTTCGCGACTGTCGGGTACAGAGAACCAAAGGCGAAAAAGGTGTCGGCGCAGGTCAGGGTCGGGGTAGTCCTCATATGACGACCGGGCGTGGTAGAGGATGTGGTTGTTTACCAGCTGTAGGTCCCCTGGCTCAAGGTTCATCTCGAGGTACATATCCGGATTGGACGCAATCTCACTGACGCGATCGACTGCTCGTCTCTGTTCGGGAGAGAGATTCACCGACGGGAGTGATCCGGCATGGATGATGCGAGCGCGATAAAAGTGGCTCGTAAAAAGCCCATTCTTCCATCCAAAAACCGGAGTGTTATAGACATGCGCGTCTGGGGGGGCACTGCCTAAAGAAGCGAACGGAAGCATTGAATAGAGCACCTCCAACAAATCTGGGTCCTCCATTGCCAATCGATTGTGAATTTCGATCGAGCTACACAACCTGCTCTGTCCGCCCACGGCGGCAGATCGCCTGCAGAAAAGAGCAACCACGTCACACGGATCAATGTGAAATTGGATTTCTTCAGAGGTGCCATTGCCGCGCAATGTCGCCGCACTGGTTTCTCCGCGATCACGTACGTCATGGATCAGCGCGCCATCAGAATTTTGCGGTAAGGCTACTCCTATATAAAGGCCGAGACCCCACGAGATGAGCCTAGCGCCAGCTTCATCTTTGTCGTTGATTGGGAGGCCTTTAATGAGACGAAAGCCAAGCCCGTTTTCCAGTTCCTTCGTGAGGCTGTGAAGCCTCAGTCCGAAGTTCGGAAGCGGAAACTCCTTATGTGTTAGTTCGTGGGTGTCCAGACCGCTTTCACTAGCTTGTGCGAATGCAACTTCAATCTCTTCCCGTTCCGCATTGGATATGGTGTATGTCCAAGCTGAGGGATCTCGGGTGTCAGCTCGCCGCCATCCAACTGCATTCGTGACAATGTTTGCGGCAATCTCGTTCGCTGCCATAGCACTTACTCCCGTTATTGGCCCGGGTGACATGCATCCAAGGCCGCTTCAACCGATCAGTCTTCTCAAAGTTCTCCACCGATGGTGCAAATCTCATCACAAAGGAAATCTCATCGATTCCTTCGATAAGCATCCGGCGATACATTTCTGGTATTTTGAAATCGAACTTCTTCTCGGGCGAGGTGGAAATCGTCTGCTTGGCCAGATCAATGGTGATCGGGGAGTGCTGCAACGCGACATGTCGTAGCTGGCCGATTTCATTGGGGGAAAGCACGATTGGCGCTATGCCATGCCGGTAACAATTACCTATGAAAATCTCTCCGAAGGACTCAGCGAGAATTGCCTTGAATCCATACCCGCGAATCGCCTTAGCGGCCCATTCACGGGAAGATCCGCACCCAAAGTTCTTCCCAGTCAACAAGAACGTCGCGCCAAGCCACTCGGTCTGATTTAGGATAAAATCCGGGTTCAGGTTTCCATCGAGATTGTATCTTCTTTCAGCGAACAGCGCGCCTCCCCACCGCAAGTAGCTGTCATCAGCGGAACGCATGAGCTCGGTTCCAGGGGTGATTTGGTCCGTGTCGACGTTGTCCTCAATGATAGGCACAGCAGTTCCGACGACGAGGATTGACGTCATAGGGCGCTCCCCGCATTTTCCATTTTCCTTATATCTGCGATTCCGCCTAAGATTGCTGATGCGGCTACTGTTACTGGGCTCGCGAGGTGCGTCATCGTCCCAGGCCCCTGTCTTCCGACAAAGTTTCGGTTCGTCGTACTAACAACGCGTAGACCCTTGAGCCGATCATTGCCCATATGCCCACACAGCCCGCACCCCGCTTCATGCCACTCGAAGCCAGCTGATTTGAAAACAGCATGTAGGCCCTCGGCTTCGGCTTTCTCCTTGACTTCTCTTGATCCGGGAACACAGATCGCCAGGACCGAGGGGTGAACTCTGCGACCTCGAAGAACTGATCCAGCCGCTTGAAGATCCGCTAGCCGCGCATTCGTGCAAGCACCGATGTATGCGGCATCAACGGGGAGGCCTTCTAACTGCTGCCCAGGTTTGAGATGCATGTAGTCCAACGCACGTAGTGCCGACGACCGTTGATCGGGTGAGATCTCTTCAATCTCAGGCACTTTCGAAGCAACTCCTACTACGTGCTGGGGGCTTGTACCCCAAGTGATTTGTGGTTCAAGGCAGGCGCAATCAATGCTGACTTCCCGGTCGAACGTCGCGTCCGTATCTGTCGTCAGCGATTTCCAATATTCGACAGCTTCATCCCAAGCCCGACCATGGGGCGCATAGTTCCTACCCACGAGATAGTTGAACGTCTGCTCATCTGGTGCCACGAAGCCAAATTTCGCACCGAACTCTGTTGCCATGTTGCAGAGCGTCAGCCGACCCTCGACAGACATAGCCGCTATGGCGGGGCCTGCAAATTCTACGGCGAAGCCAAGGCCTCCATTTGCCCCTATATTCCTTATAAGATCAAGAATGAGGTCCTTTGGGTATACACCGTTCTGCAGAATACCGGTCACCCAGATGCGCATTGCTCTCGGCCGCTTCAAAGCCAGTGTCTGAGAAGCCAAAATCTGTTCACAGTCGGTCGAGCCGATGCCGAAGCCAATCGCTCCAACCCCACCGACAGTACTCGTATGGCTATCGCCACAAACTAATGTCACGCCTGGCAAAGCTATTCCAAGGTCGGGAGATATTACGTGTACGATTCCTTGGCGACGATCATCGGCATCGAAAAGGGTAAACCCATATCGGCGGGCGGCCTCCGTCGTCTCTTGGATCATCGCGGAGCCTAGCGATGCAACTGATTGGTTTTTCGTGCGGCCAGGTGCCGTATCAATTACGTGGTCGATGGTAACGAATACTGAATCTGACCGGCGTGGCCGGCGACTTCCATTCTCCAGTTGCCTCATAGCAGAGGCGCCAGTTAGTTCATGTAAAAAAATTCGGTCGATATACAGCAGAGACGTGTCTGAATCGATTTCGGTAACGACGTGATCGTTCCAGACTTTTTCAAAAAATGTGCGGGCCATTTTCTCTGAGCCTCACCATCATCGGTTGGATCGACGTTGCCAAAAGCACTGACGTGCGTTGGGTGAAATGGTGACACTGCTCTAATCTTTTAGCCAGTCTGGGCAGATAATATTACGGAATATATTCCGGACACCGCTTCCTTCTTCAGCGCTACTTCGGCAAGCTTAGCATTAACAGCTAACTCAGCTCTGTCTCCTGTACGCGCCATACCTGCGGTGTTCGTTGGGCCTCAACGTGGTGTCGCTCGCCCAGACAACTCACTTTACTGCTGAGCGCTAAATAGCTGGTCGATAAGCAAGTCGAATTTAGCAAAACACGCTGGAGCCAACTCTATGTCAGCTTTTTCGAATCCAACTAAACTCTATGCCGTGATCGTGAATGAAGAGGGCCAGCATTCCCTATGGCTGGCTGAGAAGCCTATCCCACGGGGCTGGCGTCTTCAGATGGGGCCAGACAGCCGCGAAACGTGTCTCCAGTATGTGGACAGTAACTGGACGGACATGCGCCCTCTGAGTCTTCAGAGAAACTCCACACGCAAAGCTACATAGAAATACAAAGGTGCTTTCGGAAGGACAGAGGTTTCCAGTATGATCGAGCTTGACAATATTAAAATTTGCCCGCTTGCCGGGATTGATGATGCCATCATCATTCAGTCATTGAACAAGGCTTCTCTCACTACTTCCACATCGGCGATTGGACCAGCGGTGGCTGAAATGGTGACTAGGCATGGTGCTGTTTTGTTACGCGGGTTTGCTCCGGAGGGAACAAGCGCTATGGCCGCTCTCTTTGCCTCCTTACAGTGGAAACCACTCCAGTACACCTACCGCTCAACACCTCGTACGTCTGTTAGCGAGGGTATTTACACAGCGACGGAATTCCCGGCGTCTGAGGAGATCATGCTCCACAGCGAGAATGCCTTTCAAGCCGACTGGCCCACAAGAATTGGGTTTCATTGTGCGGTGCCAGCAAGGGCGGGCGGAGAAACACCAATCGGCAGTTTAGAAAAGATAACAGCCAGGATCGACACAGGACTTTTCGACGAGTTCCGCCGCCGCGGCGTTTCATACGTCAGAAATTATAGCGACTATGTCGATCTTCCTTGGCAGGTAGTTTTCCAATCTAGCGACCGGGGAGATGTCGAGGAGTACTGCAAAAACCACGGCATCGGTTTCGAATGGCGCAATAGCGGATTGCGTACATGGCAGGCATGTCAGGGGACAGCGACCCATCCCGAGCGCGGTAATGAAGTGTGGTTCAACCAAGCGCACATGTTCCACTATACGGCCCTTGGGCCTGAAATGGCGAGCAACCTCCTTTCGATTTTTGGTGAGGAGGAACTGCCACGAAACGCGTATTACGGCGACGGCGGAGTCATACCCAAGGATGCCGTCGAACACATCAGAGAAGCCTTTTCCGCAGAAAGGGCGAGCTTCGGTTGGGAAAAGGACGACATACTCCTTCTTGACAATATGCGCTACTGCCATGGTCGCAATCCATTCGAAGGCCCGCGACAAGTGCTTGTGAGCATGGGCCGCGGGTATGCTTCTGTCGTCGACAGCTCTCATTAATCGAGGCTCAAATGTTTAACAGGCAAGTCTCGGCGATCGCACGCGATGCGCAAGATCCTTCGGAATCAACACGCATACGGAGCTGCATCATCGCCGGTGAAGGAACGTTAGCAATTAGATGTGCGCAGCACTTAATGGACAGCGGTCATCATCTCAAAGGGGTCCTCACTTCCGAAAAAGTGCTAGCCGATTGGGTTTACGCGAAGAACATTACTGTCCTGCGGTCAGTCGAGGAGCTTGCTACTCTGCTGCTCGACGAAGGCCCTGTGGACTGGCTTTTCTCGATCGTGAATCCGATCTTGCTCCCTCCTAACGTGATAGCTCGAGTGAAGGGTGGTGCATTCAACTATCATGATGCGCCATTACCGCGTTATGCTGGGGTTCACGCCACGTCATGGGCTATCTTGGCCGAAGAGAGAGATTACGCTATATCGTGGCACCGTATCAGCAATTTTGTAGACGCTGGCGATATCGTGTTGCAGCGAGCCGTTCCCATTGTTGACGACGATACGGCGCTTTCTCTCAATTTGAAATGCTACCAAGCGGCAGCTGGAGCTTTTGAGGAACTAATAAGCCGCCTGACCCATGGAAAAGTGGAATCGTATCAGCAAGATCTTTCGCAAAGGACCTTCTTCTCTCGACACGACCGGCCTGAGGCAGATGGGATTTTGCAGTTTAATAGACAGGCTAAGCAGCTGTCCGCAACGGTTCGCGCTTTATCTTTCGGCCCGTATCGTATCAATACCTTTTGCAGGCCGAAGCTCCTCGTAGCCGACATCGCTCTGGGGGTCGGCGCCTTGGATGTGCTGGACGAGCGCTCAACTGAACCACCTGGCACAGTGATCTGTGTTGACCATAAAGGTTGGCGGATTTCTACGTTTGACCACGACATCTTAGTTAGAAATCTAGTTGTACTAGAAACTGATGAAGATGTATCGCCCCAAATCCTTGCCGCAGAGCTTGAAATTGAGCCCGGGACGCAGCTACCGATTCTCTCAGAGTCGGAAATGTCGAGGCTGAGGCGACTTCACATCGAGACATCAAAGAACAATAGCTTCTGGCAAAAAAGATTGGCACACGCGAATTCGACAAGTTTGCCGTTTGCACCTTCTTGGGCGGAACAGGGCCGCGAACGTTGGCGCGCCAGTGCGTGGCATGTTCTGCAGGCATTTGATGCAATCCCCTTAGAGACGAGCGGGTCGTATATTCTGACGTCTTGGCTCGTATATCTCTCACGAGTTACGGGAAAGAGTACGATCGAGACGGGATGGGCTTGGCAACCGGATGATTCCAGTTCGGCAGCGGTAAGGGCCACACTAGCTGACGTCGTGCCTCTACAGCTCAATGTTGGGTGGGTGGAATCCTTTGATAGCGTACGCTCTGCTCTGTCGTCGGAGTGCGCGACAGTCCGGGTTAAGAATACCTTCGCTAAGGACACTTTCCCGAGTAAGACGAATCTCCGATCGTCTAAGATACTGCGCCCGCGGCGGGCATGGGACACAGCAGTTGAATTAGTCGATAGTGAAGTGCTCCCCCAGGATCATCCGAAAGCAAATGTGGTTACATTTCAGGTTGATCCCCGGAAAAGATCTTTCCGCCTGATTTACAATGCCGAGCGGTTGTCGCCTGCCGACGTCGACAGGATAACGGAACATCTTATCGTCTTGTCTCGTTCGATTATGACACCTGGCAACGAGTTTGTGCCGGCCCATGGCTTGGAGATACTCAGCAGGCAAGAAACCGAGCTTGTGCTTGAGGGTTGGAATGAGACCTCGGTGGACTTCCCTTCGGAGCGCTGTATCCATCAGTTATTTGAGCGCCAAGTGGCCGAAACGCCTGACGTGGTAGCGGTCGAGCAGGATGGCATCAGCGTGACGTACGCTGAACTGAATGCAAAGGCGAATATACTTGCCGATAAAATCCGAATGAGGATGACTAGGCCAGACAACATCGTTGCGATCTGCGTCGAGCGTCGCATCTATATGATTACTGCGTTCATTGCCGTCGTAAAAGCTGGCGCTACCTACCTCCCGCTTGACCCGACTAATCCGCCTGAACATATTGCCGATACTGTGGCCGATGCCGGTGCGGTTCTTATACTAACCGATACCGTCGGAGCGAAGGCACTTTCGGCCGCAGTGGCGGAGGGGCCCCACACGCTCGATATCGGTGAAGCCATGTCGGCTAAACATCCCGCTGAAATTGATCTCGTCTCGGGTTTCCCCCTTATTGCTCCTAGCCAACTGGCTTACGTGATATACACGTCTGGATCGACGGGGAAACCCAAGGGGGTTATGATTGAACACGCGGGATTGGTTAACCTCGCGACGTGGCATATAAAGACGTTCGGCTTGAAGACTGGCAGTCGTTGTACATTGATGTCTCGGCCTGTCTTCGACGCCAGTGTTTGGGAAATGTGGCCCGCGCTATGCAGCGGCGCCACACTAGTGCTTCCGCCTGTAAATCTCCTGGATGACGTCGACGTTTTATTGAAATGGTGGCATCAGCAGGACCTGCACGTAAGTTTTCTAAGCACGCCCCTTGCCTCCATTGCGTTCCAGGAGAATCTGACGAACCCCAACCTCCAAAGTCTCCTCGTAGGCGGAGACCAATTGCGAAGTGTCCCTCCGACACTGCCCCCTAAGCTGACCCTGGTAAACAACTATGGACCAACGGAGGCCACAGTGGTGGCAACATCCGGTGAGGTCAGAGCAGGAGAACCAGTTCTTACTATCGGCCGCCCGATCGCCAATACACGGGCTTACGTTCTGGACGAATACCTCCAGCCCGTACCGCATGGGGTCGTCGGAGAGATATATATAAGTGGCGCGGGCGTGGCTCGCGGCTATCTTGGTCGCGCGGGATTAACAGCGGAACACTTTGTAGCTGATCCTTTCAGCCGGGTAGCCGGAAAACGGATGTACAAAACCGGAGATCTGGGGAGGCATCTTCCAGACGGTCGGCTCCATTTCATCGGACGTAACGACGACCAAATCAAGATCCGCGGTTTCAGGCTAGAGCCCGGCGAGATACAAAGGCAGCTTTGTGAGCATGCTGGCGTGCGCGATGCGCTGGTGATCAAACACGACAGCCACGAACTCAACGACTATCTGGCTGCGTACATCGTGCCGGAGCAAAAAACGCTCACCGCCGGCGCGGATGAACTGCGGGCTTACCTCCGCGGTTACCTTCCTGAGTACATGGTTCCAGCCACTTTCACGTTCTTAGAAACGTTCCCTCTTACGCAGAACGGGAAGATTGATCGAAAAGCGCTGCCAAGCCCTATCGAAGATCCTGTCTCAAGGCCGCCTTATGAAGCTCCATCCGGTCATATCGAGCAACTACTGGCGACAACCTGGCAGGACCTACTTTGCATAACAAGGATCGGCACACAGGACAATTTCTTTGAGCTCGGTGGCCACTCGCTGCTGGCGGTCAAAGTCCAAGCACGGTTACGCCAAGAAGGCTTAAATTTGAAGACGAGCGATCTGTTTTCGTTTCCGACAATCGCAAGTTTAGCTGGCAAGGTGGCTGACGCAGATCCTGTTTTAGTTGACCACAGCAAGATCGATCCAAATTCGCCTCTGATGCCCAGCGACCTACCGCTTATTGACCTGTCAAAAATTGACATCGATAGGATCGTTGAACGAGCCCCAGGAGGCAAAGGAAATATTCAGGATATTTACGCCCTCTCCCCGCTGCAAGATGGAATTCTTTTCCATCATATGCTCGGCGGTATAGGTGACGCGTATTTGTTGCTCGACCTTATCGGCTTTCGTGAACGAGTTATTTTGCAACGTTATGTCGAAGCCGTCCAAACTGTTGTGGATAGGCACGAGATTTTGCGCACTGGTTTCATGTGGCATGGTCTCACGACTCCAGCGCAATTTGTACTGCGGAAAGCTGATATTTCGGTCGAGTACGTTGATCTCGATCCGAGTGCCGGTCTGGCTGTTGATCAGTTAATTGAACGCTATGATCCTCGCACTTACCGTCTTGATCTTTCTGAGCCCCCTCTTATGCGCTTCTTTGCCACCAGGGACTTTCAAACGGGGCACTGGCTACTTCTGCAGCTGTTCCACCATTTGATAGCGGACCATACCACTCTGGAAATCTTGCATTCAGAAGTTCGTGAGATCATGGGCGGCAGCGGGAGCAATCTTCCCCCAGCAACTCCTTATCGTAACCTCATCGCGCAGACACGGCTGCGGGCAGCGGATGATGAACACCATCGCCACTTCTTCCGGTCGATGCTGGCTGATATCGAGGATCCCAGCGCTCCTTTCGACATGGTCGATGTTTACAATGATGGAAAGGATGTGACGGAGTCTGTCGTCACACTGTCTGTCGACCTTGACCGGAGGCTTAGAAGACATGCGCGGCAACTTGGGGTCAGCCTCGCTAGCATATGTCATGTTGCTTGGGGGATCGTGGTCGCCCGAACATGCGGTCGCGATGCAGCTGTGTTTGGGACGGTCCTCCTAGGAAGGAATCAGGCCGGCGGCGAAGTTGACCGCGCGATGGGCCTATTCATTAATACGTTGCCGATCAGAGTTGATTTAGACGCTGTCAGTGTTGGAGATGGTATCTGCAGGACCCATTCTCTCCTCTCGGAACTCATGCAGCACGAGTACGCTTCACTAACGTTAGCCCAAGGCTGTAGTAGCGTTCCGGCATCCATTCCCTTGTTCAGCAGCCTCATCAACTACCGCCATAATGACCCATTGCAGCACCAAGCCGATCTCGGTTGCGGCATTGAGCGATTGAAGTTCGAAGAGCGTACAAGCTATCCGATTACCTTATCTGTCGACGACACCGGGGTCAGCTTGGGGCTTACAGTTCAAGCAGTACCTCCAGTCGTTCCCGGAACGCTTAGCGGTTACATGGTAGAAGCTCTTAGTCAGATAGCTTCTGCCCTTGAGGAAACGGCATCAGTTGCGCTTGAGCGCTTAGATATTTGTGATCAGCGAACCCGTCACAAGGTTCTTGTAGAATGGAATGACACGCGGCGGCCGATTTCCGAAGCGCTGCTGCCGGAACTCTTTCAGGCTCAGGTCGCCCGTACACCTGATGCCATTGCCGTTGAATATGAAGGCGAGCAGATTTCGTACGCCGAACTTGAGGCCCGCGCCAATCGGATGGCCCGGTATTTAATTGAGCTGGGCGTGGGACCTGAGACGATTGTCGCACTGGCGCTTCCACGGTCAATCGACATGGTTGTGTCTTTGCTGGCGGTTCTCAAGTCAGGTGGGGCTTATCTGCCTCTCGACCCGCAATATCCGACTGAAAGATTAGCGTTCATGGTGGCTGACGCGCAGCCCGCCACGGTAATCGCGGTGGCATCGACGGCAGAAAAGCTGCCTGAGGATGCTCCTCTCCTACTTCTAGATGACGCTGGAGTCCTCGAACGGATCTCCGCATTTTCCGATTCCGCGGTCATCGAGACAGAACGGCACGCGCCGCTCGACCCACTACATCCCGCCTATGTCATCTATACATCCGGATCAACCGGAAAACCCAAAGGCGTGGTTGCGTCACACGAGTCTGCGCGAAACAGGGTAACGGCGCAATTGTGGATCAATCCCCCAACTCAGGCAGATGTCTGCTGCCAAAAAACTTCGATCAGCTTCGTTGACAGTGTCTATGAGCTGCTGCTTCCCCTCCTAGGTGGGGCGCATGTATGTATCGCACCGGATGAAATTGGGACGGATTTGCAGGCTCTACTAAATTTCATTGAGGTACACTCCGTTACTAGAATCGTGCTCGTGCCCAGCGTAGCCGAAAAATTACTATCTCTCGCAGAAGCAAAGCAGAAGTGTAATACTCTCGCCGTTTGGACATTGAGCGGCGAGGCCTTAGAGTCGAATTTGGTCGCCACGATGAGGCGCGCCTTTCCTGATGCTTCAGTCTTCAACTTGTACGGATCATCAGAGATTGCGGCGGATGCGGTAATGCATCGGATCAGCGATGTGGAATCCGAGGGTTCGGTTCCGATTGGGCGCCCGATTTCGAATACATTTGTTTATGTCCTCAATGATACTTTGCAACTGGTTCCGCCTGGGGTTGTCGGGGAGCTTTACATAGCGGGAGCAGGCCTGGCGCGAGGTTATCTGCGTCGGCCCGGCCTGACTGCCGAACGGTTTGTAGCTGATCCCTTTGGTGAGGCTGGCACGCGCATGTATCGGACTGGAGACCTCGTCAAATGGCGTAGCGACGGTATTCTGGACTATTTAGGGCGGGCCGACGAGCAGGTTAAGATCCGTGGTTTCCGTATTGAGCCCGGGGAGATCGAGGCCGCTCTGCTCTCTCATCCTAGCGTTTCACAAGCCGTCGTCATCGCGCGCGAGGATAGCTCCGGTGACAAAAAGCTTCTGGGATATGTGGTCAGTCAGTCGGGCTCTCTCATAGACGCACAAGCATTGCGGCAATTTCTCCGCGATCGTCTTCCTGATTATATGGTTCCAGCGGCGATCATAGCGCTCGATCGTCTTCCCCTGTCTCCAAATGGCAAACTTGATCGCAAGGCTCTGCCGTCGCCTACTTACGAGGTTTCAGTCGGCCGGGAACCTTCGACCCCACAGGAGGAGCTTCTTTGTGGCCTTTTCGCTGAAGTCCTGGGGTTAAATCAGGTAGGTATCGACGATAACTTCTTCGACCTGGGGGGACATTCACTACTTGCTACTCGCCTAATATCTCGAATCCGCTCCACCTTCAGCCGTGAGGTTGCTATCCGAACGCTTTTCGAGGCCCCGACCGTTGCTCAATTAGATCGATACCTCAATAAGTCGGATACCGCGCGGACGGCATTGCAAAAACAGATGCGACCGCCGCGTCTTCCTCTGTCTCCGGCGCAGCGTCGCCTTTGGCTTCTAGACCGGATTGATGGTCATAGCTCGACATATAATATTCCGATCGCCCTGCACCTGAACGGCGATATAGAGATATCTGTCCTAAAGTCATGCTTGAAAGACATCCTACTAAGGCACGAAAGCCTAGCGACTACTTTCGTAGAGGTTGAAGGAATTCCCCACCAAGAGGTGGTATCCGCTGACAATTTAAATATTGATATTATCACAAAGAAGATTGCCCATGAGAATCTCAGTACTGCACTTGTAGCTGCCGCAAACTATAACTTCGATCTCTCGATAGATGTCCCAATACGACCTTATCTATTCCAACTCGGCCAAAATGAATATGTGCTCCTGATCCTCCTGCACCATATCGCCGCCGATGGATGGTCGATGTTTCCGCTGTTGAGAGATCTTTCTGCTTCCTACAATGCTCGGAGCAAAGGAAAAGAGCCTGAATGGACCCCTTTGTCGGTTCAGTATGCCGACTATACACTGTGGCATCAAGACGTCTTAGGCAGCGAAAGCGACCAGGATAGTCTCATTTCAAAGCAAATTGAGTATTGGCGAGAAGCGCTTAAGGGCCTTCCGGACGAGATCAATCTACCAGTCGATCGAACCAGGCCCGCAATAGAAAGCCATCGCGGGGCGGAGGTGGAATTTGCTCTTTCTGGGGAGCTTCATGCCGGCTTGAAAGCCTTGGCAAGGAACGAGCGTGTAACATTATTTATGCTCTTCCATAGCACCCTCGCAGCGCTCCTTTATCGGTTAGGCGCGGGGACAGACATTGCGATTGGGAGCCCGGTAGCGGGACGCATGGATGCTGCTCTTGAGGACCTCGTCGGATTTTTCGTCAACACCCTCGTATTCCGTATAGACACTGCCGATAATCCCACGTTCCGCGAGCTATGTGGCCGGGTTAGGGATATTACACTTGATGCTTATGCACACCAAGATCTACCCTTCGAGCGGCTGGTCGAGCTTTTGAACCCAAGCCGTTCTTTAGCAAAGCATCCCCTCTTTCAAGTCCTTCTAGTGCTTCACAACAACCTTGAGGCCAATCTCGCATTTGATGGCGTCGACGCCTCAATTGAAAAGGTAAACGTAACCTCCGCCAAATTCGACCTCTCTTTTGCCCTCCGAGAACAGTTCGACGCGGATAAGGCACCTGCCGGCATCTTCGGCGCAATCGAATATGCAACAGACCTTTTTGATCGCGACACCGTAGAAGCGTTTGCCGATCGGTTTATCCGCCTTCTGGAGGCTATTGTCTCCGATCCCGAACAACGCCTAGACGAAATCGATCTGTTAGACCCCGACGAACGTCACAAGGTTCTTGTAGAATGGAATGACACGCGGCGGCCGATTTCCGAAGCGCTGCTGCCGGAACTCTTTCAGGCTCAGGTCGCCCGTACACCTGATGCCATTGCCCTTGAATGTGAAGGCGAGCAAATTTCGTACGCCGAACTTGAGGCCCGCGCCAACCGGATGGCCCGGTATTTAATTGAGCTGGGCGTGGGACCTGAGACGATTGTCGCACTGGCGCTTCCACGGTCAATCGACATGGTTGTGTCTTTGCTGGCGGTTCTCAAGTCAGGTGGGGCTTATCTGCCTCTCGACCCGCAATATCCGACCGAAAGATTAGCGTTCATGGTGGCTGACGCGCAGCCCGCCACGGTAATCGCGGTGGCATCGACGGCAGAAAAGCTGCCTGAGGATGCTCCTCTCCTACTTCTAGATGACGCTGGAGTCCTCGAACGGATCTCCGCATTTTCCGATTCCGCGGTCATCGAGACAGAACGGCACGCGCCGCTCGACCCACTACATCCCGGCTATGTCATCTATACATCTGGATCAACCGGAAAGCCCAAAGGCGTGGTTGTGAATCATTCGGGGTTCACAAATTACCTTCTCTGGGCTGAGAGCTACTATCCGAAAAACCGGGGCACCGGTACGCCACTGACCACCTCACTCGCTTTCGACGCTACGGTAACTAGCCTCTACTTACCGCTACTGAGGGGCAGTCGGGTCATCCTACACGCAGAAGGTACCGAGATCGAGCGCGTTCAGAAGGATATCGCTGGCGGTCCTTTGAACTACTCTTTGATGAAAATCACCCCAGCCCATTTGGACTTATTTGGGAGCGTCGTTGCGAGCGATAGGCTCCATGAGATTTCTAATTGCCTAATTGTCGGCGGAGAGGCACTTCTAAGTTCGCACATAAAACCGTGGCTCACCGGGGGATCTCCGGTGAAGATTTTTAACGAGTACGGTCCGACGGAGACGGTGGTGGGCTGCACAGTCTTCATGGCTGGTTCCGATCGGCAACTCGCAGCTTCGGTTCCGATTGGGCGCCCGATTTCGAATACATTTGTTTATGTCCTCAATGATACTTTGCAACTGGTTCCGCCTGGGGTCGTCGGGGAGCTTTACATAGCGGGAGCAGGCCTGGCGCGAGGTTATCTGCGTCGGCCCGGCCTGACTGCCGAACGGTTTGTAGCTGATCCCTTTGGTGAGGCTGGCACGCGCATGTATCGGACTGGAGACCTCGTCAAATGGCGTAGCGACGGTATTCTGGACTATTTAGGGCGGGCCGACGAACAGGTTAAGATTCGCGGTTTCCGTATTGAGCCCGGGGAGATCGAGGCTGCTCTGCTCTCTCATCCAAGCGTTTCACAAGCCGTCGTCATCGCGCGCGAGGATAGCCCCGGTGACAAAAAGCTTCTGGGATATGTGGTCCATAATTCGCATGGGCTTGCACCCGCTGATGTGCGAGAGAGCAAACTTGCGGAATGGCATGAACTGTACGAGAACGAATATGCACTGCCCTCTGACGCTCCTTTTGGCGAGGACTTCAGAGGATGGACAAATAGCTACGATGGGGCACCGATACCACGTCAGGAGATGGAAGATTGGCGAGAGGAGACCGTCAAGCGGATCATCGCCCTCAATCCATCGAAAGTCTTGGAGATCGGAGTAGGAACAGGGCTCATCTTATCCCGTATCGCACCACTTTGCGACGAGTATTGGGGTAGCGATATCTCTGGCACCGCAATATCTAAGCTCGCCTCTCTACTGTCAGCTCATGACAAGTTGAATGAAAAGGTACGGCTTATAACCGCTCCGGCCCACGATCTTTCTACCATGCCGCTTGGATACTTCGACACTATTATCATAAACTCGGTCACTCAGTACTTTCCTGAGCTCGGGTATCTCACCGAGCTCCTAGAGCGTCTCCAAGGATACTTAGCTCCTAGGGGAGCGATTTTCATCGGCGATGTTCGCAACCACCGACTATTTCGTATGTTCGAAACCGCAAAACAGGTTCGGATTGCGGCTCCTGAAGACACTCCTGCGATCATCTCAGAGCGAATTGAACGAGCACTTCAGTCGCCAAGCGAGTTACTCATAGATCCTTGCTACTTCGAGAAATTGAACAGCCACGCAGCGGTAAACATGATCGCCGACGTCCGAGTAAAGACTGGCCGATTCTCCAACGAGTTGACGAAGTATAGATACGACGTAATATTAAATTTCCCTGTGCCTTCGAGTGCTGCGGGCCCCCAAATAAATTGCGTTCAGTTCAACAGCAGACATCACGACGCGGATGTGATTGGTCAGCTTCTTGAAGCAAGCCAAAATGCACTGGTTCTTGTCGGGGTTCCAAATCAAAAGCTCGATGAAGATCGTTTCGTGTTAGCTACTTTTCGGGCGCGCGTAAAACCTTCGAACGCGGATTCCCACACTACTGCGCACCCTGGCGGCGAGCTTTTACCTGTCTTTCAGACGTTAGCTCAAAGGTACGGCCGGGACTTGATTCTCAGATGGAACAATGAATCTACCACTGGGGCCATGGACGTCGCATTTGTTCCTGCCCACATTTCCGCACAGGCGGTCTCCGGCCCCAGCTTCCCCGGAAATCACGATATATCCAGCATCCCTGCCCGGATCTCCTTTGCCGATGATATGGCACATGAGCTTCGGGAGTATTTAGAGATATTCCTTCCTGCTCATATGCTTCCCGCCTCAATAATAGCCGTTGAGAGCATTCCTTTATCACCCAACGGGAAAGTCGACCGCGGTTCTCTCCCCTCCCCCGATCTCAATCCCCGGAAAGGGAGCGATCCCAAAACAGCAATCGAACATCAACTTTGCCAAATTTTTTCTGACGTACTCGGTATTCCGGAGATCGGGACAGATGATGACTTCTTCCGGCTCGGTGGTAACAGTATATCAGTCATACGGTTGATATCACGTGCACGACACGAGATGTTGTCACTCTCCCCTCGAGACGTGTTTGAATGCAAGACGGTGGCTAAGTTGGCACCGCGGGCCGCGCCTGCTCCGCAAGGCAAAACTGCTCAAAATGAGAGAGGTTCGCCCCAGATGGGCCTAGCCCCTGTGGCGTTTGATAAGCTTCAAGATAAATGGGGAGGCCGCAGTGCCTAACATTGAAGAGCTTCTCCCGCTATCACCTTTGCAGAAGGGCCTTCTCTTCCACTCACTTTATGATGAGAGTGGTGTTGACGTCTATCACATCCAATTTACGATCGAGCTGCGTGGCAAATGTGTGCCCGAGAAGCTGCGGAAATGCGCTGACTTGCTTCTGCATCGTTATCCGAACATCCGTGCTGGGTTCGAATATGAGGATTTGGACGATCCGCTGCAAGTCGTTCTAGATACCGTCGATCTTCCCTGGCACACGGTCGATATCTCTGACCACGAGGAGCGAGAAAAGGAAGGGATATTAGATAAGATTTCCGCCTTTGACCGGACAACAAGATTCAGAGCCGACAGGCCACCATTGCTTCGCTTTACCTTCGTCAAACTGGATTCAGACAGAGCTTATCTTTTTTTTACGCACCATCATCTCATACTCGACGGATGGTCGTTGCCTGTATTTCTTCGTGAGCTGTTTGAGCTTTATGACTGTAATGGGGAAGTCGAAGCGCTACCGTCCGCTGCCTCTTATCGAGACTATCTCGACTGGATGACCTCCGCAGATGGCGAAAGTTCTCGCGAGGCATGGACGCAATATCTACTCGATTACGATTATCAGCGGAACGCGTTGCACGGCAATGTATACGACGCCCACCAGCCTCAGACGGTACTACGAACAATCAGTAGCTCGCTTACCCAGCAAGTTCTTACGCTATCGCGAACAGTTGGTGTCACGGACAGCACTATTATGCAGGCGGCTTGGGGAATTTTTCTCAGCCTGATCGAGGCTCGAAGTGATGTTGTTTTCGGAGTGGTTGTATCAGGTCGCCATCCAGAAGTTCCTGACGTTGAGAGGATCGTGGGCTTGTTGGCAAACACGATACCTCTTCGCTTCAGGGTGGACGGCAGTGAGAAGGTTAAGGCGTTACTCTGCAGGGTGCAATCCGAGCAAGCTGGCTTGATCCAGTTTCACTCGACAAGCCTCGGGGATATTCAAAGATGGATCGGAACCACGAATCTTCTGGAAAGCGTTGTGGTTTATCAAAACTATCCCCTAGGAGGAGAAAGTGTGTGGAGAGGAGAATCGTTCTCAGCTGAGTTTGTTGACTGCTCAGGGGGACAATCGCACTATCCGCTTCATCTTTCGATTTTCCCGGGTAGATCAACAGAGATCAGGCTTAGTTACCAACCACATTTGTTTGACCGCGACACCGTAGAAGCGTTTGCCGATCGGTTTATCCGCCTTCTGGAGGCTATTGTCTCCGATCCCGAACAACGCCTAGACGAAATCGATCTGTTAGACCCCGACGAACGTCACAAGGTTCTTGTAGAATGGAATGACACGCGACGGCCGATTTCCCGGGAGTTGTTACCTGAACTCTTCCAAGCCCAGGCTGCCCGCACACCTGATGCTATCGCCCTTGAATGTGAAGGCGAGCAAATTTCGTACGCCGAACTTGAGGCCCGCGCCAACCGGATGGCCCGGTATTTAATTGAGCTGGGCGTGGGACCTGAGACGATTGTCGCACTGGCGCTTCCACGGTCAATCGACATGGTTGTGTCTTTGCTGGCGGTTCTCAAGTCAGGTGGGGCTTATCTGCCTCTCGACCCGCAATATCCGACCGAAAGATTAGCGTTCATGGTGGCTGACGCGCAGCCCGCCACGGTAATCGCGGTGGCATCGACGGCAGAAAAGCTGCCTGAGGATGCTCCTCTCCTACTTCTAGATGACGCTGGAGTCCTCGAACGGATCTCCGCATTTTCCGATTCCGCGGTCATCGAGACAGAACGGCACGCGCCGCTCGACCCACTACATCCCGCCTATGTCATCTATACATCCGGATCAACCGGAAAACCCAAAGGCGTGGTTGTGAATCATTCGGGGTTCACAAATTTCCTTGCCGCGATGACTGAAATCTTCGATCCATTCGCGCAAACACCGTTTTATGCGACCACGTCAATCGCTTTTGATATCGCCGGTATGGAACTCTTTCTGCCGCTTGCCACCGGAGGCCGGCTGAATCTCTCAGCCCAGTCCGCCGCGTTGCAAGCCCAGGAGACGGTTCGTGCATTAACAAATGCTCCATCTGGCTTGTTCCAGGCAACACCGTCTGCTTACAGGAATCTCGCCGAAGTTCATTCGGCGGGGAATGTAGCGGCTTTGTGCGGGGGTGAACAGCTTACGAGCGACCTAGCACAACAAATTCTTAGCACGTACGGAAGTCTTCATAATCTCTACGGGCCGACCGAAACGACAATATGGTCTCTTTGCGCAGCTATCAGCGATGTGGAATCCGAGGGTTCGGTTCCGATTGGGCGCCCGATTTCGAATACATTTGTTTATGTCCTCAATGATACTTTGCAACTGGTTCCGCCTGGGGTTGTCGGGGAGCTTTACATAGCGGGAGCAGGCCTGGCGCGAGGTTATCTGCGTCGGCCCGGCCTGACTGCCGAACGGTTTGTAGCTGATCCCTTTGGTGAGGCTGGCACGCGCATGTATCGGACTGGAGACCTCGTCAAATGGCGTAGCGACGGTATTCTGGACTATTTAGGGCGGGCCGACGAGCAGGTTAAGATCCGTGGTTTCCGTATTGAGCCCGGGGAGATCGAGGCCGCTCTGCTCTCTCATCCTAGCGTTTCACAAGCCGTCGTCATCGCGCGCGAGGATAGCTCCGGTGACAAAAAGCTTCTGGGATATGTGGTCAGTCAGTCGGGCTCTCTCATAGACGCACAAGCATTGCGGCAATTTCTCCGCGATCGTCTTCCTGATTATATGGTTCCAGCGGCGATCATAGCGCTCGATCGTCTTCCCCTGTCTCCAAATGGCAAACTTGATCGCAAGGCTCTGCCGTCGCCTACTTACGAGGTTTCAGTCGGCCGGGAACCTTCGACCCCACAGGAGGAGCTTCTTTGTGGCCTTTTCGCTGAAGTCCTGGGGTTAAATCAGGTAGGTATCGACGATAACTTCTTCGACCTGGGGGGACATTCACTACTTGCTACTCGCCTAATATCTCGAATCCGCTCCACCTTCAGCCGTGAGGTTGCTATCCGAACGCTTTTCGAGGCCCCGACCGTTGCTCAATTAGATCGATACCTCAATAAGTCGGATACCGCGCGGACGGCATTGCAAAAACAGATGCGACCGCCGCGTCTTCCTCTGTCTCCGGCGCAGCGTCGCCTTTGGCTTCTAGACCGGATTGATGGTCATAGCTCGACATATAATATTCCGATCGCCCTGCACCTGAACGGCGATATAGAGATATCTGTCCTAAAGTCATGCTTGAAAGACATCCTACTAAGGCACGAAAGCCTAGCGACTACTTTCGTAGAGGTTGAAGGAATTCCCCACCAAGAGGTGGTATCCGCTGACAATTTAAATATTGATATTATCACAAAGAAGATTGCCCATGAGAATCTCAGTACTGCACTTGTAGCTGCCGCAAACTATAACTTCGATCTCTCGATAGATGTCCCAATACGACCTTATCTATTCCAACTCGGCCAAAATGAATATGTGCTCCTGATCCTCCTGCACCATATCGCCGCCGATGGATGGTCGATGTTTCCGCTGTTGAGAGATCTTTCTGCTTCCTACAATGCTCGGAGCAAAGGAAAAGAGCCTGAATGGACCCCTTTGTCGGTTCAGTATGCCGACTATACACTGTGGCATCAAGACGTCTTAGGCAGCGAAAGCGACCAGGATAGTCTCATTTCAAAGCAAATTGAGTATTGGCGAGAAGCGCTTAAGGGCCTTCCGGACGAGATCAATCTACCAGTCGATCGAACCAGGCCCGCAATAGAAAGCCATCGCGGGGCGGAGGTGGAATTTGCTCTTTCTGGGGAGCTTCATGCCGGCTTGAAAGCCTTGGCAAGGAACGAGCGTGTAACATTATTTATGCTCTTCCATAGCACCCTCGCAGCGCTCCTTTATCGGTTAGGCGCGGGGACAGACATTGCGATTGGGAGCCCGGTAGCGGGACGCATGGATGCTGCTCTTGAGGACCTCGTCGGATTTTTCGTCAACACCCTCGTATTCCGTATAGACACTGCCGATAATCCCACGTTCCGCGAGCTATGTGGCCGGGTTAGGGATATTACACTTGATGCTTATGCACACCAAGATCTACCCTTCGAGCGGCTGGTCGAGCTTTTGAACCCAAGCCGTTCTTTAGCAAAGCATCCCCTCTTTCAAGTCCTTCTAGTGCTTCACAACAACCTTGAGGCCAATCTCGCATTTGATGGCGTCGACGCCTCAATTGAAAAGGTAAACGTAACCTCCGCCAAATTCGACCTCTCTTTTGCCCTCCGAGAACAGTTCGACGCGGATAAGGCACCTGCCGGCATCTTCGGCGCAATCGAATATGCAACAGACCTTTTTGATCGCGACACCGTAGAAGCGTTTGCCGATCGGTTTATCCGCCTTCTGGAGGCTATTGTCTCCGATCCCGAACAACGCCTAGACGAAATCGATCTGTTAGACCCCGACGAACGTCACAAGGTTCTTGTAGAATGGAATGACACGCGGCGGCCGATTTCCGAAGCGCTGCTGCCGGAACTCTTTCAGGCTCAGGTCGCCCGTACACCTGATGCCATTGCCGTCGTTGATCGCGACCACGTTCTTACTTATAGGGATCTTGAGACCCAAGCAAATCGTTTGGCCCACTACCTCGTAAATTTAGGTGTGGGTCCAGATCGTCCTGTAGTCATATGCATCGAACGTTGTATCGACGTCGCGGTTGGCCTCTTAGCAATTCTGAAAGCGGGCGGCGCATACGTAGCTGTAGATCCCGTCTACCCGAAAGACCGCATCGATTTTGTCGCACGGGATGCCCGACCAGCGGTGGTCATTACGATGTCCCGGCACGCTGAGTTATTTGTAGGACTGCATCCTTCCGTCCCAGTGATCTCGATCGATGCCGATCACAATGAGTGGAGTACGATGTCAGGCGCGCCCCCTGAGATGGGAGGGAATGACTCTCGTCTCGCTTATATCTGCTACACCTCCGGCTCAACCGGCACTCCGAAAGGAGTTATGATAGACCATGCCGCAGTCGTCCGAACCGTGATGGCGACCGACTATGCGAATTTTGGCGTTCGCGAAACGTTTCTTCAATTCGCCCCACTAGCCTTTGACGCTTCAACTTTCGAGATCTGGGGTGCTCTCCTCAATGGTGGCCGCTTGGTATTCGCTCCGCCCGGAAAGGTTGGCCTTGATGAGGTTTGTGATCTTGTGCAGAAATTTAACGTGACGACTTTGTGGCTTACGGCCGGCATCTTTCAACTCCTTTCCGAAGAGCATCTGCAGTGCCTGTTCTCCCTCCGGCAACTGCTGGCGGGAGGGGACGTATTGTCCCTCGATACGATAAACCGGGTTAACAAAGCTCTTCCCAATTGCCAGGTAATCAATGGCTACGGCCCAACGGAGGCGACAACATTTTCAGTGTGCCACGCCTTTCCGAAAGGGATCGCGACTGAAATACCGATTGGGAAACCAATTGCGAATACAAAGGTCTATGTCCTCGACAAATGTCTTGCCCCGGTTCCAATTGGAGTGGTTGGCGAACTTTATATTGCAGGAAGAGGCGTAGGGCGTGGCTACCTAAACCACCCCTCGCTTACATGTGAAAAGTTCATTAGTAGTCCGTTTGGAGATTCGGGAGACCGTCTTTACCGAACCGGAGATTTAGTCCGATGGGGCCGAGACGGCCTACTGAGGTTTCTCGGGCGGGCCGACGAGCAGGTTAAGATCCGTGGTTTCCGTATTGAGCCCGGGGAGATCGAGGCCACTCTGCTCTCTCATCCTAGCGTTTCACAAGCCGTCGTCATCGCGCGCGAGGATAGCTCCGGTGACAAAAAGCTTCTGGGATATGTGGTCAGTCAGTCGGGCTCTCTCATAGACGCACAAGCATTGCGGCAATTTCTCCGCGATCGTCTTCCTGATTATATGGTTCCAGCGGCGATCATAGCGCTCGATCGTCTTCCCCTGTCTCCAAATGGCAAACTTGATCGCAAGGCTCTGCCGTCGCCTACTTACGAGGTTTCAGTCGGCCGGGAACCTTCGACCCCACAGGAGGAGCTTCTTTGTGGCCTTTTCGCTGAAGTCCTGGGGTTAAATCAGGTAGGTATCGACGATAACTTCTTCGACCTGGGGGGACATTCTGTCCTTGCTATGAGGCTCATGGCACGTATTCGCCAAACTTTCGGAACCACTGTAGCCTTACGCACGATATTTGAAGCATCAACCGTTTCTGCCTTATCACTTTATCTTGAGACTAAGAATATAGCTAGTAATGAACTTCCGCCGATTTCCGTGCATTCTGAACGCAAAGCGCCGGTGACTCCCAGCCAGCATCGACTTTGGGATAAAGCAAAAAAAGCTACGAGCGATTCTGCAGCACGTATTGATCACAGCTCTGAAAACCTCGTCCAAACCCTCGAAATTGTCGGAAATCTTGATGTCGGAGCATTCTTGAAAGCCAGCGACGCCTTGGTAAAGAAGCACGAAGCACTTCGGACGGTATTCAGCGACAGTAATAATATGGCTTATCAGGAAGCGCATGCGAACGAGATCTGCGTAGCAAGTTACTTTGACCTAGTTGGATATACCATTGAGGAGATAGAGGAAAAAAAGAAGGATTTTGGAGTCAAGCCATTCGACCTCTCAACTAGTCTTCCTCTTCGAGTCGGAATCTTCAAGCTTCAAGACAAAAAATTTCATGTCATTTTTGTGGTTCACCACATCGTAGCTGACGGGTGGTCAATAGGAATAATGAATGCTGATTTCGAGGCCCTGTATAACCACGTTGCTGCAGGTAGGGCTTTGTCTCAGAGCAATAATGGGAGGCACGCTTATCAATACATCGACTATGCGCACTGGCTCCAACAACGGCTTGATCAGGGCGATTTCGAGGATCAGTTTCTATATTGGAAGAAAAAGCTACAGGACCTTCCCAGCTTGGCCGTCTGCGTGACGAAAGAACCTCACGATGGTCGCGACACGGTTGAAGCGAACAAGTTGATGTTCGCGATCGAGCCTTCGACCCGTGGAGACGTAATTGGCCTCGCGAAAGAAGCTAGAACGACCCCCTTTGGTGTATTCATGACAGCGCTCCGGATTCTTGTTTGGATCGAAACTGGTGCCAAAGACATCGCAGTTCAGGCTCCGGTCGCAAACCGCAGAGATCCAGATACCCATCTGATATTAGGTAGGTTCTTTAACTACATTGCAGTTCGTTCGGAGCTCGCTGAAAATGAGACAGCGATCTCAACAATTCGGAACAACCATTCGTCTTTTGTTGAGGCGCAAGAAAATCAAGAGGTGCCTTTTGAGTTGATATACGAAGCAATCACTGGCGGCAAAGAGCTTTTTAAACGTCCGCTGGCGGAATATGCGATTACTATGGAACCTGCTGGGAAGCCGCTGACTTTGGACGGCGTAAATGTGGAATCAATTCCCAGCGTCGGGGTTGAGAACCTGAAACGAACACTGAATTTGACTCTCGTTGAGAGCGGTACATCGCTTCTTTGTCAGATGAGGTTTGATGCGAAGCGTTTCGACAAAGTGCACAGCGCTATGTTCCGTGACGATTGGCTGCATATTTTAAAGTTGGTCACAACTGACCCCGGAATTTCTTTGTTAACTATTAGAGAGAAGCTAGTCACGTCTAGACGTGATTCTCATGACTAGTAGGCCCGCATATAATTCCAAAGCGACACCACGGAGAGTACCCAGCCTCCCAGCCATTGAAGTATTTTGGAGCTCGGTTCATTGCAGCGAAAGCGACCCTCGGTCCATGTGGAGGTATCTCTCTGCCGATGAGAAGGAGCGAGCTCGAAAATATCGTTACGAATCGCACCGTGACACGTTCGTGATGGGGCGAGGGCTACTTCGTACGTTACTTTCGGAGCGGCTTAAGGTTCCAGAGCAAGAAATCCGATTCGTTTACGGCCCGTTCGGAAAGCCCCATCTGCTAGATTACAACAACAATGAGCGAATTCATTTTAATGTTTCAAACGCCGAAGATGTTGTGGCCATAGCCATGTCCTCGACGACCCGTGTTGGGATCGACGTTGAGCGGAAGAAAAACGAGAGTTACGAGGAGATTTATCCTTTTGTACTTTCCGACCGGGAACTCCATGAAGTTCGCGGTGCGGACCCGCAGCTGCGTGGTGCCGCATTCATTTCGTGCTGGACGCGCAAAGAGGCTTTGGTAAAGGCAGCCGGCCTGAGCATCTCGAGTCTCGCCACTATCGAACTTTCAAACGAGCAAAACCGCATCCAGCTTTGCGCGGCGGACTGGGATGGAACTAAGCATCTTAGGAAGTTTAGCGCTTGGGACGAATCATTGATCGCTGGGTTTTCGGTTTCAATTGCTTGCGACAGTGCAAGGGCAACGGTAAAATCGCACCGCCACTGCTTCAAGACCTGACATACTTGACGATTAGGAAGTGGAGCCGTTAATTTCGTATTGTTATCGCGAGGGGCGGCACGCGTCAGAATTAGGATCGGACTTGTGGACAAAGAGATAGACAGCTTGAAGACGGGAAGAGGATTGGTAAGAAGCCTCGACCCCGAAATTGAAAAGCCGCATTATCGAATGGCGATATCGGCTAATGGAGGTCAAGTTCCCTCAATGGGGGAAATGGAAAGAAAGCTGTCTGCATTCTTGCGGAAGATGCGCGAACAGGCAGGATTAACGCGGGCGGAATTTGCTCCTCTACTTGGCCTGTCCGTCCCTGTGTACAGCAGATACGAGCGCGCATTTTCGAAGATTCATGTCACGAGACTCCTTCACGTCTGCGAACTGCTTGGTCTATCTCCGGTCGAAATGTTATATGAAGCCGCGCCCCACCTGTGGGGCTCCACTGATGAAGAGGCTGAAGATAGGTTCAGACTTGTGGCGCTCGTTCTCAAGCTGCCCCACCGGACAACGAGAGACTTGATGCGGATGGTCGAGCATCTGGGGCAAATGGAAAATGGGAGAGTAGCAACCAAGCCTTATTGAGATCCATATGTAGTGGCGGTGACTGCGGGCGCGGGGAGTCTCACCCACGTACCCACATTGAACCCGATAAAAATTGCCAGAGCTCAGCGTTGACATGCCACCCAATGTCAGCCGGGGGGTAAAGTTTAAGATCGAACTACTGTCTATCTGCCTCCCACGCCTTCAATGAGATCGCGTCCTATCACGAAGCATCCGGTTGAAGCATTACTTCTGTCGAGCACTTTCGGCGTTGGTCTCGCAAGGACGGCGCCGCCTCGTTCGAGGACGCGTGCCAATTATGCGCACGGTCGAAATCGTATAGCCAGAGGATGCTGACTGATGGAGGCACGCTTTACACTCTGGAGTGTTCTGGTGGCGACCGATCCGGACGGCCCCCGAGGCGTGATTTATCCACTAGCTAACGTCCGTCAGGATCCAATTTCAGTAGCACTCGATCCTCCCAATCCTTGCGGTTCCAGACGTGTAAACCGCGTCTGGTTTGATCATCGGCATTGCTCCCAAGCACCTTTCCGTCAAATTCGATGCTGATCTTCCCACTGGCCTGAAGGCCCACGGCGTTCAGGTCTGCCAAGGCATTTACCGGTACTTCCGGCGACGAAATCACAATCGTTCCATCGGCCTCGCGGCGGATGGTCAGAAAATTGTGGCTGCCGCCCCGGGTGTTGGGGAATCCGACCACCGGCGCGGCTTCTGTGAGTTCGCCGTCGACCTTCATGGCGACGTCGTACCGGCCTTGGCTGACATAGGCGAAACGGGTCATACCCGGGAGCGCCAGTGCAGGAGCTTCTTGCGCTTTCATCTGCGCTTCGTGGTTTGGCGGGATGGCTTGTCCCTTCGCCAGCGCACCGACGGTACGCGGTTCGGCCACCCTGCCCTCGAGGACCGCGTGATACCGGTAGCCGGTCATGACTATGGTAGCGTCGAGCCGTTCGGGCAGCACGCAACCGCTCAAGAGAGCGGCCACGCCGATGATGACAGGGAGTTGCAGTCCCTTGCGCGAGAGTATTGGCATTTACCGCTCCACATATCCGGTTTGATAGGCGCCGGGGAGAACAATGTCCTGATCCACGAGGATGTTGAACTGGTACCCCGGCCGAATTTCCAGCGTCGGCTGGATATTCATGTTCTTGTCGATGGTCCTGTCAGCAACCCGGCCGAAAGTCTCCGCGAAGTTGCGGCGGGCCGCATCCGTCGGATCGTTCTGCGTGACGCCGAAGGCGTTACTGTTGCTCTCTGGCAAAGCCATGTCGACACCGGTTCCGATCGCGGCGACCAGGATTGCCGAACCCCAAACCCGCCAGAAATGGTTCTTCACCTTGTCCTTGAACCCGCCGTACCCTTGGGTATCGACGCCAGCCATACCGCCGATTTGAAGTGTCGACCCGTTTGGGAAAATGATGTCGGTCCAGACAACCAAGGCCCGTGACTGACCATAGGACACTTCGGAATCGTACCGGCCAAACAGTTTCGTCCCTTGCGGGATCAGAAGCCTGTGGCCGGTCGCGCTGTCATAGACGTGCTGGCGCACCTGCGCGGTGATCCGCCCCGGTAAGTCTGAATTGATGCCGGTGATCAATGTCGCCGGGATCACCGAACCACGTTTTAGCTCGAAAGGCGATTGCTGCGGTACGATCTGGTTGGGAAGATAGCCCGCATCGGCAATATCCTTGTTCAGAAACGAGATCTTGCCTTGCTGGTTGTTGGGATCGGCCATCCCGCCTGGCCCCGCGCCAGCCGCACGCATGGCTGCGGAAAGAAGGTCCGCCGTGCCATTCGGGCTCGTCAGGCCGTTCGCCTGCCCCTGCCCTTGCTGGCCTATGCCCTGTTGCTGAGTGACTTTCCCTATGTCGACGGCCATCGGACTGTTGCGAGCATTCGCCTGTGCTTGCATCGCCGCCAGCCTCTGGCGGTTCTGCTCGCGCAACAGAGCCTCTTCATGCTCACGCTTTAGGCGTTCACGCCAATCCGCTTCCGGCTCGAGGGGCGTTTCCGCTTGCTGCGTCGTCGGCCGTTGGCGCGACCCCGGCTGGAATGGGTTCACGCCTTCCGGAAGTTCCATCGGTGTCTCGCCGGGCGTGATAATTAGCGGATCTTGCCTTTGAGGCTCGTTGACGCCGTCACCGATATTGCGCTTCAGCTCGTCGGCAAAATCGGACGCCGGTTGGCCGACCGATTGCTCCGGCTGGGCACCACGATTTCCGATCAGGCCGCGTTGCGCCATGCCCCAGATCACGACGACCACGAGGATGACGATCAGTGCAATAAAGAAGAAGATCGGAAGGCGATTCAGCCGACGGATTTTTGGCCGCTCATCATCCTCCTCAGCTGATCCAAGATCGATTGAACTCATACCCCTGCCCTCTTTACGTTTCGCCGTGCTTCATGACCGAAAGCGGGCTTGAGGCCACTGCACCTGTCTTCGTCGCCTGATATTGACGGGCCAGTTCGACGCCCGGCGTCGAAACCCGCGCGATCACGTCGCCATCCAGCGAATCCACGGTATAGGCAAGCGCGATAGCTTTGGGGCCGGTCGCGGTCGCATCGACCGCGTAGCCCCATTCACGCAAATGCTTCTCAAACGCAGATGCGAATGCGGTGTTGTCAGTCTTGAGAACAATGGTACCGGTTCCCGGACCGACGTGTTCGGCAAGCCGGGCAACCATGTCGGCGGCAACAGCATCGGCGGCCGGCGCCTGGAGATTAGCGGCATCCATGCTGGTTTGAGGGGAGAAATAGCCGCCCGACGTCGTGCAGGCCGCAAGCGAGGCAGAAACGATACCGATCGCGAGAACGCGTACGAGTGTGGAGTTTCCCTGCATGGATTAACCCCTCCTGCTGATGGTGATTTTCTGCTGCTGCCGACCGACGCCCGAAATCAGAACGGCCCGATCGATTAGATAATCGACCACCATCATGTTGTTGTTCAGTCGGTAGTTGACGATCTGGTTCTGTCCTCCGGACACGACATAGAGGACTGGGGCATCGCCACTTCTCATTTGGCCGGGGAACTGAATGTACGTCTTCGTCCCGTCGGTATAGATCCGGGTTGGTTTCCAGCGGGCGGAGCCGCGCATGGAAAAATCAAAACGGAGGTTTTCGGCTGGAATGCCAGCACCCGGAATGATGCTATCCGAGATCTTCTGGTTTACCGCCGCTAGCTGCTGGCGAACGTCTTCGGGGTATTTGAAGGCGACGCGCGCCATATAGCGTGTGCCGTCGGACTGCAGATTGATATGATAGGTCCGGCGTGACGTCGTAATGACCATCGAAGTCTTCAAACCGGCTTCGGCAGGCTTGACGATCAGGCTGATACGCTGTCCCTGCGGCGAACCAGACGACGCGGGCTCAACCTGCCATCGAACAGTGTCACCGACGAGAACATCGCGCACGGCCTCTCCGGGCTGCAGCTGCACCTCACAAAGCTGCAAGGGTGCGCAGACGACGGTCGGCTGCGTTTCGCCAAACAGATAGATGACCTGTCCGTCAGGTCCGCGTGTCATGACAGCGCCGGCGTCCTGCCATTGGCCTGAAAGCCGGGTGCCCTTGCTTGCGTTGTAGTCGGCAGCACCGCCCAGGGTGGGCGCGGCAGTCAAAAGGACCAGTGCGGTCACAACGCTCGCACGCAATTTCGTCAATTTGAACATAGTCTCTCCGCGAGCGTCTTAAAGTTGGGCCGTCCAATCGAAGTCCTTGAGGTAAAGACCGATCGGGTTGAGGCGAATGATAGCTTCGTCCTGGGGCGGCGACAGGGTCACGGTGGCGATCCCGCGCCATCGCCGGGTCCGCAGTTCCTTGCCCGCCCGATCGCGCTCGATCTCAGTCCAGTCGATCTGGTACGACTGGTTGGAGAGGGCCACGATGTTGTTGATCTCGACGGACACCGTCACTGTCCGGGCGCGATCGAAGGGCGAGTTATTCCGGAACCAGTTGTTGACCTTTTCCGTGGAGGGGTCAGTGCGCCGAAGCATCGCATAGGTGCGGTCGATATAGCCCTTCTGGACCACATTATCCGGCGTGATCGATCGGAAGTTATAAACGAACTGGCCGAGCATGTTGCGAACGACGCGCTCGTCGGCATATTCGATCTGTGCCGGGAACCCGCCCGTAACAGAATTTCCGAGCGTGTCGACCTGCACGATATAGGGGACAAGCTTGACCTGGCTGGCCTGATAGAGCGCGAAGCCGAAACCCACCGTCGCCATCACCAGCGAAACCGATCCGACGGTCATCCATGCTCTGGCTGCGCGGTTGGCGCCGCCCATGCGCTCATTCCATTCGTGACGCGCCGCCAGATACGGGTTGTCGAAATGCTTCAGCTTTTTGGCCATGGCCTGATCCTGTTTCCTGACAAGTTGCGAGCCATGCCGCCTATTTCGATGTTTTGTGGTTGCGCAGTCCCATCGACCTCGATGGGCCGCCCGCGCCCGAGCCATGCGAACCCATGGCGGCTTTTGCTGCCGTTCCGGCTAAAGCCGAGCCGCCTGCCCTCACGCCCGCGGAGGCCTGACCCAGAATGCCAGCGCCGGCGGCCTTGGCAGTACCTGCCGCTGCGACGCCAGCGCCGACACCCGCGACCGTCGAAGCCGCAAAAGCAGTGACCTGTGCGCTGGATCTCATGGCTTCCATGCCGCTGCTGACCGACACGCCCTGTACGACGCCCTGGATGATATTCGGCACGTAGATCGCAATCATGAAGATGACGACGGACAGGCCCGCGATGACGAGGCTCGCAAGCAGTTCTTCTCCAGTGTTGGCATCGTTCGAAAGGCCGATCAGGATCTCCGAGCCGATGCGCGCGATCATCACGAGCGCCATCAGCTTCATGCCCACCGAGAAGGCATAGACGAGATATTTGATCGCGAAGTCCTTGGTGAAGCTCGACCCGCCGAGTCCGAGCATGATCATGCCGGCGAGCAGGCCGACATACATCTCCACCAGCACCGAAACGAAAATCGCGGCCACGAGCGAGAAAGAGATCACCACGACAATCATGGCGATGATGATGCCAATCGCCATTGCGTTGTCTTCGAAAATGCCGAACTTGACCTTTTCCGACAGGGTGCTCGCCACCTTGATGCCGGCATTGAAGACATCCGCTGGCGAAGCCGTCCCGCCGTTCGCCCCCAGCTGAAACAGACTGTCGACGACAGCTTTCGCGAAGTCGGGTCCCTGCTGCAGGACAAACAGGAAAAAGCCGATGAAGATAATACGCCGTATCAGCTCTGCGACCCACGTATCGAGCGATGGCGCTGCAATGGCGAACCACACGGCGGCAATACCAAATTCTATTCCCGCCAGGATCCAGAACAGTGACCTTGCCGCATTCATGACGGTGTCTTGCCACCCTTGAGTGGCCGAGCGGACATTGTTTTCCAGGTTTGTAAGGATCGATCCATCCGCTGCCAGGGCGGGTTCCACCGCGGCGAGTGCGACGATGGCGAAAGGCGCCAATCTCAAAACCAGTGCTGCACGCATGGGAAAACCTTTCAGATCACCAACGGGGGGCCATTTTTTGCCCGCCGGTCGTCGGATAATCATCCGGGTTGGAGTTCATCAGTTTGCGCGTGCGCTCGGCCGCGGCTGCCCGCGCCGCCGCTTCCTCTTCCGCAAGCGCGACCTGTCTTGAGAGCAACGCCTTCATTTCCGGATCGGCAGTGGGGATCGCGACATAGGAAATCGCGCCGCCGGCCACGGCGGAGAAAAGGGCGACAAGGATGACGATGGGAAGTTTCACCTGTGCCATACGACTACCACCGCGGCTGCATTTTCTGGCCGCCCGACGTCGACGGCGGGGTACTCGAGAAGAAGCTTTCCCGCTTATGCTGGGCGAGATCCTTGGCGGTCTGCTCGGACTGATACCATGTGCCCATCATCGTCGATTGCTGGGCGATCAGGCCGCGCAACTTCTGCATCTGTTCGACCTGCTGGCTGGCAATCGAGTGGCCGACCTGTAGCGCCTGCATCTGGCCGACGGACGTTTGCGACTGCTCCTGCAACTGCTTCATGGTGCTTTGTTCGGTGTCGAACTGCTGCGCCGTCATCCCGGCTTGAGCGAGTGTGCCGCCGATCGTGTCACGGTTGGTCTTTGACCACTGCCCATATTGCTGAGAGAAGTTCTGTCCGCCCTGGACCCCAGAGGCGAACTGCTCGAAACTCGGAAAGCGCTGTTTCAGGACGTCGTCGAGATTGGCCATCGAGAAGCCGATGCCCTCCCCCTGCTGGGTCAGTTGACGAAGCCGATTGAGGTCCTTCTGAGCCTGGCCCCAGATGGTGTCAGGCAGCTTTTCGAGGTTCTGCAGCATCGTCCGGTACTGGTCGAGCTGGTTCTGGATCTGCGTGACCTGGTGGGCGATCTGCTGTGTCTGATTGGCGATCTGTTCGACCCCCTGCCCCGACTGTTCGAGAAGCTGGGCATTGTTGAGAAGCTGGGTCCATTCCGTCGCCCCACCCGTTGCAGCGCCGGCGAAGACGACGCTTGGGCTGACGGCGAGGACCAAACCGGCAAGGGCATTACGAAGCAAAGAGCGACGCAGCATTTTCGATTCCTCTTGATTGAAGCCAGTGGCGCGGCCACTCATCCCCGTGGTGGTCGTAAAGTTCGCTGATCCGCTGGAGATCGTGCTTGCCGGAGACGCCGACGAAGGACAGGGTGATAGGACCGAGGCCCATTTCGAACAGGCGGCGGCCATCGGGGGAGACCACGTAATATTCACGCTTGGGCGTGGCGGTGGCGATGATTTCGATCTGGCGATCGTTGAAGCCGATCTTTTCGTAGAAATCGCGGGTCCCGGTTTCGCGAGCCGCACCGTTCGGCAAGCAGATCTTGGTCGGGCAGGATTCCTTGAGAACGTCCATGATGCCGGATTTGTCCGCGTCCGAGATCGACTGCGTGGCAAGCACGACCGCGCAATTTGCGCGACGAAGGGTTTTCAGCCATTCGCGGATCTTGTCGCGGAACGCAGGGTGACCGAGCATGATCCATGCTTCATCGAGAATGATAAGGCTGGGCGCGCCGGTCAGGCGCTTTTCGATGCGCCGGAACAGATAGAGCAGAACCGGGACAAGGTTGCGCTCGCCCATGTTCATGAGTTCATCGACTTCGAAGGTCTGGAAATTGGAGAGCTTGAGGTTGTCCTGTTCCGCGTCGAGCAAATGGCCCATGGGACCGTCGACCGTGTAGTGGCGCAGCGCCTCCTTGATTGACTTCTTCTGCACGCCCGACACGAAATCGGAAATCGAGCGGCGTTCCGACTTCGACATAAGGTCGAGCTGATGCGCGATTGCATTGCGATGGTCAGGCGTCACCGTCTCGCCAGACATGATGATGAGCGTTTCGAGCCATTCCGCCGCCCATGCTTTGTCGGCGTCCGTATCGAGATCCTGTAAGGGGCAGAATGCAAGGTTCTCGCTTGCGCCCACATCATAGAAATCGCCACCGACGGCTCGCGTGAGCGGATACATAGACCGGCCCTTGTCGAAGGCGAAAAGCTGGCTGTTCTGATAGCGCCGGAATTGTGCTGCGATCAGCGCCAACAGTGTCGATTTGCCCGAACCGGTCGGCCCGAAGATCAATGTGTGTCCGAGGTCGCCAACATGCAGGTTGAGCCGGAATGGCGTCGAGCCGGAAGCCACCAGCATAAGCGGCGGAGAATTTTCCGGATAGAAGGGATTTGGATTGACCGGCTCTCCGGACCACACCGAATTCAGCGGTATCATATCCGCCAGATTGCGCGTGTGGATCAGCGGTTCGCGGATGTTGGCATACCAGTTCCCCGGCAGACTGCCCAAGAATGCCTCTGTCGCGTTCAGGCTTTCGATGCGGGCGCCGAAGCCTTCCGACTGGATGAGGCGGCGGACGCTTTCGGCCTGGCGGCGCAGCTTGGCATCATCCTCACCGAACATGACGATGACCGGTGTGTAGTAGCCGTAAGCAACCAGCCGGGAATTTGCCGCAGCAATCGCGTCCTCGGCCTCGCCGACCATTAGAAGCGCGTCCTGGTTCACCGAACCGCTATTCGTCTTGAACAACTGGTCGGTGAAGGGGCGTACTTTCTGGATCCACTTCTTGCGGGTTCGCTCCAGCCGCTGGGTCGCCTCGATCTCGTCCATGAACATGAAGCGCGAGGACCACCGGTAGGTCAGCGGCATAAGATCGAGAACGTTCAAAATCCCCGGCCAGCTTTCGGCTGGAAAGCCGTCGATCGCCACGATTTGGCAGAATCGGCCATCGACCATGGGCGACAGACCATGGTGAAACTCGGCGGTTGCCATGTAGTCGAGATACATCGGGATCTCGGGGAGCCGCACCGGATGGTTTTCGCCCACAAGGCAAAAGCGGACGAACTGAAAAAGTTCGTCGTATCTGGCTACGCGATAGCCGCCGCGATCGGGGACTTCCTGAGTGACCATGCGACGGATCGAAACGACGTTCTGCATGTACTGCTCGAACTCGCGGATCGAGGTTTTGAAATGTTCAAGGATGCGATCGGCATTGCTCGTGGCGCGAGATGCGGGGTCCGCATAGACGTATTTGACCAGTCCGGATTTGCGTGTGTCCGGTTCACGGTAGGTCAGGATGACGGCGTGCTGGCTCTCAAAATGGCCTTCAGTCGTTTCAAACCGCTGACGCCGCTCATCATCGATAAGCTGGCTTACCCGGTCAGGGAAATGGGAACGATCCTTGCTCGGATACTCGGTCGTAGGTACACGCACTGCTTCGACCTGGATCATCCAGCCCGTACCGAGGCGCGCGAGAACGGAGTTGATGGCGCGCGATACCTCGTTGCGCTCAAAGTCAGTGGAGCTCTCGCTGTCGGGACCGGCAAAATACCAGCCTGCCATCAGCGAGCCGTCCTTAAGAAGCATGATGCCGTTGTCAACGAGACCGGCATAAGGCACGAGGTCGGAGAAGGACGCGCCGGTATGGCGAAATTTCTTGAGGGAAACCATAACTCAGTGCTTCCTCCATGGGCTGGAGGTTGGCCGGTAGTGGGAGCGGTACTTCATGTGGCGGAGATAGACCTGCCGCATGAGTGGATCGGCCTTTGCCATCATGCGCAGTAGACCGACGACGACAATCCAGATGATGAAGCCGACCGCGGCGGAGACGAGCGTCAGAACCACGAAAATGAGGATGACCGCAGTCAGCCCGGTCATCAGGACCAGCTCGCGGTCAGCCCCGAACAGCAGGGCCGGCCGTGAGAGAGCTCGATGAATTCGCACCCTGTCCAGACGGCTCGTCCCTTCAGCCATGCGCCCTGTCCAGCGTCACGTCCTGCGTTGCCTCGAGAGGAACGCCAATCGACGCCCCTCCCCCGCCGAACAGGCCGACAACCTGTGTCGCGCCAAGAAGGATACCGCAGACAAGAACGACGTAGGCGAGACGACGCGCGAAGTCGTTGATCTCGCCACCAAAGATGAGCATGCCACCTGCGACCGCGACTGCGATCAGGGCGATTGCCATGGCGACGGGGCCGGTGATGGACTGCTGGATCTGTTGAAGCGGTCCCTCCCAGGGCAGACCACCCCCTCCCCCGGCAGCAAAGGCCGGTTCGGCCATCATCATCGAGATGGCCGCAAGGGCGACCAACGTAAACATTCTACGCGACATGAAGTTTTCCCTGTTTGTCAGAGTTGGTTACCAACCGGGGTGATTTGATAAGTGCCGTTCCGGAACCCATCGACCCTGAGTATCTCGCGCACGATGCGCCCTTTGGGGGTGCGTTCAATGGAGACGATCAGATCGACCGCTTCCCCGATGACTTCGGGCATAGGCTGGGAACTCACTTCCGCGACGAGCTGTTCGAGACGGGTAAGGGCGGCTTTGGCATTGTTCGCATGTACCGTCGCGATACCGCCCGGATGTCCGGTGTTCCATGCTTTGAGGAGCGTAAGTGCTGCACCATCACGAACCTCGCCAACGATGATGCGATCCGGCCGCAAGCGCATTGTCGACTTCAAGAGGCGGTTCATATCGACGGTATCAGTGGTGTGCAGGATAACGTAGTTCTTCGCCGCGCACTGGATCTCGGCCGTGTCTTCGAGGATGACTAAACGATGTTCGGGCGTAACATCGACAAATTCGCGAAGAATTGCGTTCGTCAGTGTGGTCTTGCCGGTCCCCGTGCCACCAGAGACCACGATGTTCAGACGCTGGACAATGGCGTCTCGGATGACGGCGACCTGCGCCGTGGTGAGAATGCCATCCTCCACATAGCGATCGAGCGATATCAGGACCGATGCTCGCTTGCGGATGGTGAACATCGGCGCCGGCGCGGCGGGTGGTAAAAGTCCCTCAAACCGATGTCCTCCAAGCGGAAGTTCGCCCGAGATGATGGGTCGCTCGCGGTTGATCTCGGTGCTGAGTGCGTGGGCCACGCGGCCAATCACGGCCTCTGCGTCATGGGCATTCATGTCCCCGGCAGGTCTGATGCCTTCTCCGATACGCTCGACAAACAACTTGCCGTCCGGATTGAGCATGACCTCGACCACAGCCAAGTCATTCAGGGCCGCAACAATGACATCGCCAAGGGCGTCTCGGAGATTGGCGATCAACCGCCTTTCGGATTCACCAGAGCGACTTGGATGCACGGACCCACCTTTCGCGCCCTGCACCGTTGTAAACAATCAAACAGCACAGGGAACTCTTACGAGCACAACCGGAGAGAACTAATGTTCCCGGATTAGACGACGATAAATTGGCTGTCAATCAAGAAAAAAAACTTGAAAAGGTTTAGAAAACAACAACATAAAAAATCTGCGTCGTTGGCCAAAGGTTACTGCGGTCAAGGGCTCAGGATGCTGCGGCTGAAAATCAACCGCAACCAGCGATACATAAATTTGATTGAGTAAGCTCATCTTCTCATATTGAGCTCTCTACGATACGTCTTTCATAGTGCACTGGCGGGATCACGGGAGGGCCTTACAGTATCGTGGGCTTGAACCAAGGCCACTGGCCGGGCGTTTTCGACGAGGAGGACGCGGTTGAGTCAGATCCAGCTTGAAGACGATGTACTACGGGCCATGGATAAGTATGCCGATCAGCTGGTCATGGTTGAGGCCCTGCAGGCTGCGTGCGATCGACAGGCGACCTGTGACTGTCCACCTGACGCCTGCCAACGGCTCCTGGAAGCGCAACGCAAGATGAGCGAATTGAGGGGGATATTGTGTACCCTTCTCCAACGCCTTGGCTACACCCCCCAGCCCAGATGGGGGAAGATCTCCGAGCACTAATCAAACCAGTGCGAGCATCTCGAAAAGTTGATGCACGTTCGAAGCTTTTAATGGCGCAGATTTGAGGTAAGAATGGCACGGGGAGCTGTGCGATGTAGGAAGGGAATTTGCGGTGAAAAATCATGACATTTATGAATTTATGGAACGCTGCGACAATCAAAAGAGCGTCGATAATCTGTTTTCGGATTTTGGAACGGTCATCGCGAAACGCGGCTTTCATTCTTACATTTACACCGGGCTGCCAGCGGTGGGTGACGACGTCAAGCATTATGTCGTCAAAAATGCGTGGCCGCCGGGATGGACCGAGCAATTCGAGGGTCTTAACTATTTCGCCGATGATCCCGTCAGTCGGTGGTCTCTTTCCCAGTCGAAACCCTTTACCTGGAAAACCGCAAGAGAAGAGACGAAGGCGACGGCGCGCACCAAAGAGATCCAGCAGGAAGCGGACAGGTATCGCTTGTGCGATGGCATCGTTTTCCCGATGTTCGACCCAAATTCCTGGCAGTCGGTGATCTCACTCGCAACTGACGACAAGGGTGGATTGGCAAAAGAGAACATTGGCGACCTTTATCTTCTCTCCTCTTATTGTGCGATGACGGCAAACAACCTGCTTCGACGCGCCGAACAAGCGGATCATCGGTTAACAGACCGGGAGAAAGAAATTCTGCAGTGGGTTTCACGCGGGAAGACGGATTGGGAGATCGGGACGATCCTGCGAATGACCGAGGGCTCCGTTACACAGCGACTGGCCCGCATCCGAGACACCCTTGGTGTCAAAAATAGACCGCAGACCGTTTCACAGGCGATTCGGCTCGGCCTGATCAATTCGGTCTAGCTTGTCAAGATAAGGAACCTGAACTTTCGCGAATCGTGGAGGCATCTAAAGTTGCGTCATCTTTCAAGAGGACGCGCAGATGTTGGTTCATGTCATTACTTCTTCGAATAGCGCATTATATCCAACTGAACTGGATGAACTTTTCCGAATTCGCCACAAGATCTACGTGGAAGAAAAGGGGTGGCGTGAAACATCGCCTGATGGAATGGAACGCGACCAGTTCGATACCGAGCATGCCGTTCATCTCGTAGGAATCGAGGATGGGCGAATTATTGCAGGGTCAAGGTTTGTTCCAACCACGCAACCGCACCTGCTCAGCGAGGTGTTCCCGCATCTTTGCACCCGGCCAGGCGTTCTTCGCCATGAACGCGTCGCTGAGTGGACCCGTGGGTTCATCATCCCGGAGTTCCGCGAGAAGGCCGGTCTTTTGATCAAGGCGCAATTCTGCACCGCCGTCATGGAATATTGCTTGAACCAGGGCATCGAGCAGATAGGCGGAATCCAGGAGATCTACTGGTTGCCATTGTGGAAGCGTTTCGGTTGGCGGGTCAAAGTGATCGGGGATGCGGCCGAAATTGATAGTGTCCTGTGTGTCCCGGCATATTTCGAGGTCTCCGTTGAGGCCTTGGAAGGCGTGCGCAGACGGGCCAATCTTTCCAGCAGCAACCTGATCGAACAGGGAAGGCTCGAACCGTTCGTTCCGGCACAGGCTCCCGCTTTCGATGTCTCGGTATTCTCGGCGGTATAGCTCCGACCCTTTGAAACTTCCCCTCTCCTCTCGTGGGAGGGGCAGGTCCTGTAGAGATGATGGAGCCACGCGATTAATGGATACAGCTGTTAAAAGAACAGATGCCTGCGCCATGAGCGAACTGCAGAAAGCATTCGACCTGATTTTATACGGCCGCGAAAAAACTGATACGCCTGGAAAGTCCCTGAAGTGTATAGGGCTGTTCACGGTCATTCTTCGCCTGCGCGCGTTCGACGAAACTGTCACTCGACAGGTGCTAGCCCGCGAAACGGGCTTGACGGAAAATGCGATCGCTCCTCACGTCCGTTATCTGGAATCGCTTGGTCTTGTGAAGATGACGCTTGCGCGCGCGCGGAACTCGATAGCGAGGGAGTTTCACATAGACGCAGAAGACGCCTTGATTGGATATACGCGCAGGGCAATCGCGAAAGGCTCACGCCGAGCGTATGCTGGGCATGAAAGCCTATCGGAGGGATATATGAAAAGAACGCCTCATGAGGATCAGGGCCGCTGACGCGGCAACAGGGCTGTGACCTGCAATGCGAAGCTAGACGTTGCAAAGCC